>JALXCE010000102.1:1594-7257 GCA_026991055.1 Caldifarciminota bacterium
TTGCATGGGTTCAATGCCAAAGGGTCTTAAAAACTCCAGCCTGTGATAGACGGTATAGTGAATCTTGCCGAATGGAGGAAAAACGTGGACGTTGTAAAACCTGGCCCTTTTCTTTTTGTAGATTCCCAGCCTGTATTTTGCTCCTGTTAATCTGGCGGAAATTACGCTCATGGCGTTGCCCTTCAGGTCTATAAAAACCTCAGGAGAGAGTCTCCTGATTTTTAAAATTTCTCGAAGGGAAAAATTTGTCTCGTTGACCCTTTCGTTGTATCTGAGTATCTGGATTGCCGGCTCCCTTGAGATGTAAATGATTTTAGATTCCGGGTAATGCTCGTTGAGTGACCGTATAAGCGGGGTATCGAGTAGTGTATCTCCTATGGCACCGGGCCTGAAAATTACGATTGTCTTTAGAAAAATCTTTTCCAGTTCTTGATAAGATTCCACAGTGAAGTTGTCTTTTTCAGCCTGCCGAAATATGGCAGGAGTTTTAGTAGGTACTTGATTTTACCGCTTCCATACATGGCGCGGACCGCGACTTTAGATATATTGAAGACCTCTTTGTCATAAGGATACCACCAGAGCTGGGAATCCCTCGAATTGAAATCCTCACTCACAAATTTTATGTTGGTAAGCTCGAGCAAACCAAATCTGCCGTGAGTTCTTCCAATTCCTGAATATTTCACACCTCCCCATGCTCCTTCTGGCTCTCCAAAGCTGAAGACGTGGTCGTTTATGGTGACAGTGCCGGTTTCAATCTTACGTGCGATCTGTCTTGCGAGGGATTCGTTTCGGGTCCAGATTGATGCAGTTAGACCATATTTCGAGTCGTTGGCAAGCCTTACAGCCTCATCAATGTCTTTAAATTTCATGATGGGTAACAGCGGTCCGAAGGTTTCATCACGCATGGCGAGCATTTCATGGTTTACATTGGTGAGGATGGTCGGCTGTAAGAAGAATCCTTTTTCACCGACTCTTTCCCCTCCGTAAACGATTTGAGCCCCTTTCTCCCGGGCATCTTCAATGTGAGCTTCCACAAGCATTCTCTGGCCGGATGTTGTCATGGGGCCGATACTTGTGTCAAATTCCAGGGGATTTCCCACCTTTAGGCTTTTGGTGAATTCGACAATACCGTCTAAGAAGATGTCGTAGATATCTTCGTGAACATAGACGCGCTCGATGGATGCGCAGGTCTGGCCCGCGTTCATAAAGGCTCCCCACGCGATTCCCCTGATTGCACGCTCCAGATTCACGTCGGGAAGCACAATTGCTGGGTCCTTTCCACCGAGTTCGAGGATAACCTTCTTAATGCCCTCAGATGCGAGGGCCATCACCCGTTTGCCTGTTTCGACCGAGCCTGTGAAGAGGATACCGCGGGTTTGGGGATGTTTTATGATCATTTCACCTATGGATGCCCTGCCTGTGAGTACATTGAGAAGGCCCGGAGGTGCCCCCGCTTCGTGGAAGAGATTGGCTATGGTCAATCCGATGGCAGGTGTGGTGGATGATGGCTTTAGAACCACTGTATTACCCACAAAGACTGAGGCGACGACATCAAGGAAGGGGATGATGAATGGATAGTTCCACGGGGAGATTACGGCCATCACTCCAAGTGGCTCAAAGGTATAGTATCCTTTTTTGTCGCGGAAAAGAGCCTGCCAGTATTTGATTTTTAAGTCTTCTAAATATACTCTGCCCCGATTGATGTAAAAATCCAGTGCGTCAATTGAGGGGAAGACTTCCACGGTAAATGCCTCGGCAATGGGCTTTCCCTGCTCCTGTGCTATTACCTTTGCCACCTCTTCGCTATTTTTGAGAAGGACGTCTTTGACGCGTGATAAAAGCTCAATTCTCTCCTCAATTGTGGTTTCTCTCCAGGACTCGAATGCCTTTGAGGCGGCTAAAAAGGCCTCCTCAACATGGTTCCCATCAACTTCCTGTATTTCCAGGAAAACCTCACCGGTTGCTGGATTCAGGGATTTGAAGGTTTTCCCGGTTGTAATCCATTTTCCATTTATGTATGGCTGTGTGAGTATCATTTTAAAAAGTCCTCAAAGCTGGATTTTTGTAATTTTCTAGGAAAAATTTGACAATGTTGTCAACGTAGGAGGTAAGTGATGGAACTGTTATACCCAGAGGGCCAAGGTCCTGCTGGGTGTTTGTGGAATCGTAGTGCACCTTGTGGATAAAATAAGGTGTTGCCTCGTATGGGACACCAAAGGTCCTTGCAAAAGGTTTTATTTTCAGAAAAGCCTGGACGATGGGGAGTGGAATTTCACCCACCGGCTCCTTCCCTCGAATCTTAATTGAAAAGAGACGGTAGAGCTCGCGGGCTGTGAGGGGAGCTGGATCAGTTAGATGGTAGGTTTTGCCGACCGACTTTTCCAGCCCGGTGAGTGCAACTGTGGCCTTGATAATGAAATCAACAGGAACAAGGTTCACCTCGGCCTCTCCTTTCCCAAGGTAGGGGAGTGGGATAAATCGAGGAACCTTTCTGAAGAATATCATCACGTAGTAAGGACCATCAAATTTATCCGTTTCACCGGTTTGCGAGTCTCCGATAACGATGCCTGGTCGAATCACGACCGTAGGAATCTGATCTTTGTTTTTCTGCACAATCAGCTCTGCAAGAAACTTTGTGTGCTCGTAGTGATTTTTAAAGGACTGCTTTTTGTCGAGCTCGTCCTCATAGACGGTCCCTCGTCTTGTTCCTGATACATAAGCTGTGGAAAAATAGACAAACTTCTCAAGGCCGCGGAGATTTTTCGCAAATTCCACAACATTTTTTGTGCCCTCAACGTTTACCCTGTAGGCAGGATCAAATGGGATAGTGAGGTTGTAGATGGCAGCAAGGTGGAAAAGGTGGGTTATTTCCGATTTGATATCCTTTTTTATTCCGAGGTTTTCCTGGGTGATGTCACCGGGGATGATTTCAAAACGGCTGTCAAAGTTCTCGATCTCTCTTCGGGCGCGCTCAAGCATGCGGGGCTCGACCAGGAGATAGACCCGCTCATAATCAAATTCCTTGATGAGGGCTTTTATCAGCCTTTTCCCGATAAACCCCGGAAAGCCGGTAAAGAACAACGCACCCATGCTTTTATTATAGGGGTAAGTCAGGGATTTTCCATTATTCTTTCAGCCCACTTCTCGAATAGCTCTCCACAATTTGCTTCTGAGCTATGAAGAAGAGGATGAGAAGTGGCAGGATAGTAATGGTAGAAGCTGCCATGAGGGCAGGATAGTTTGTGGTCTCACCCTGCGCAAAGTATGCAAGTCCCACCTGTATGGGCCTCATTTTATCTGAGTTTGTGACCATCAGGGGCCACATAAAGGCATTCCACGAGCCTATCACATCAAAGATAGCTATGGTAACGATAGCCGGTTTGACAAGAGGCATTACAACTGAGAATAAAAACCTCAGCTTTGAGCAGCCGTCAATGATGGCCGCATCGTAAAGGTCTCGCGGGATACTTCGCATGTGCTGCCTCAGCAGGAAGATTCCAAAAATATTGACTGTCCAGGGAACGATGAGGGCGTAAAATGTGTCAATCCAACCTAACTTTTGCACAATAATGTAAAGGGGGACGACATAGACAGGGATTGGAACCATCATCAGGCTGAGCATGGCCATAAACATCTGCTCTCGACCGGGAAACTCATACCATGAAAACGCGTATGCAGCAAGGAGCGATGTAATTAAAACCCCAGCGAGTGTGAAAAGAGAGACGATAGTGGAAACGTAAATGTACTGTGGAAAGTGAACCTTCTCCCAGACGATTTTAAAGGGCATGGTGGTGAAATGCTGAGGAATCCAGGTTGGCGGCATTCTCAGGGCTTCAGCCTGAGTTTTAAATGAAGTCGAGAGCATCCAGAGGAAGGGCAAGAGCATCCATATGGCACCGAAGATGAGAACCGTGTATATGATGGCTTTCTGAAGCTTATACCTCATAATACACCTTCTTCTCTAAATAGAGTTTCTGGAACAGTGTTATTGCGAGAATCATGAGGAAGAAGACAAAGGCGATGGCCGAGCCGTATCCAACCTGATACTCTTCGAATCCTTTCTGGTAAAGGTAATAGACGATCACGGAGGTGGTGCCAAGTGGCCCTCCCGGTGGTGGGCCTGTCATCGTCCACACAGGGGCGAACACCTGGAAGGAAATGATGGTTGACATAATCATGACATAGAAGGTGGTGGGGGAGAGCAGGGGAATGGTTACATTCCTGAAGGTTTGCCACATTCCAGCACCGTCAATTCGCGCTGCCTCATAATAGACATCAGGAATATTTTTAAGACCTGCAAGAAAAATCACCACGTTGTAACCGAGACTCTTCCAGACACTCATTAAAACAAGGGAAAAGAGGGCTAGTGAGGGACCTCTTAGGATGTACGGAAGATGAACACTGAAGATCATCTCAAATATTCCGCGTGGCTCCTCAAGCCATTTCAGGGGATGAAGCCCCGCAAGTGTGAGAAAATAGTTAAAGAGCCCGCGATTGGGGTCATAAAGCCATTTCCATACAACGGAGACAGCGACGATTGATGTAATTACAGGCAGAAAATAAATGGTTCTGAAAAGCCCGAGAGCCTTAATTCCTCTGTTAAGAAGATAGGCAATAATGAGAGATATGATAATATTAAGTGGCACTGCGAAGATGGTGTAATAGATGGTGTTTATAACAGACTGCCAGAAAAAAGGGTCTTTCAGAAGATAGTAGTAATTTTTCAGGCCCACAAATCCTTTGATACCGGCGATCCCCCAGTCGTAAAAGCTCAGTCTGAAGGCAAAGATGATGGGAAGAACTTTAAAGACGAAGAGAATAATGAAGGCAGGAGAGAGGAGAATAAGTGGAGGTATAAGTTTTTTAAGAAAACTTTTCATAACCGATAAAAGACGTACAGGGCTATGATTATAAAGATTACGGTGAGGAGGTTAAAAGCGAAGCTAAGACCAATGGTGAATTTTAAGACGATAAGGTCAAAGGTGACAGGTGAGAAGCCGATGTGAACAGTATTGAGAACGAGGTCTTTAACAGGGCTATCTGGTAGGGTTCTCATCAGGATATATCCGATGATATCGCCTGATACGATTCCGATTATGAGCCCCCAGGTTAAGAGGGTATAGCTTTTTCTCCAGACCATGATTTATGAATGCCGGGGGCGGGACTCGAACCCGCACGGGGAAACCCCAGGGGATTTTAAGTCCCCTGCGTCTGCCACTTCCGCCACCCCGGCAAAGAATATGGAGGCGGCACCCGGATTCGAACCGGGGAATAGCGGATTTGCAATCCGCCGCCTTGCCACTTGGCTATGCCGCCGTTTCCTTATTTATTATTAACAATCCGCCACCCCCATGTCAACATCAGGGGTGGATGTTCGGAAATTTCGGATTTTAGTTGCCGACATTTCCTGACGAATACTCGAAACCTCAGAGACAATCGCTCAGTCGGTAAATTTCCCCTCCTTCCTCTGGAAGGAGGGAAATGGGAAAATAAATGAACCCAATGTTTTTCCGACCATATTTTCCCCATTCCACCCCGGTCCTTCCTTCCCCAAGGGAGGGCCCTGACATCACCCATGTTTTTGCTTTTCGTGTATATTTATACACTGCAAGTTGGGAGAGAAATTCAATTTTTCGCATTAAATCAGCCATTCTACCAGAAGG
>JALXCE010000103.1 GCA_026991055.1 Caldifarciminota bacterium
TTGGACATCCTGACTTTCTTGCCCTCACGGATGATATTCACCTGCTGAATGATTTTTACATCAAACCTTTCATCATCGAGATCAAGTGCTTTGAGACCGGCTTTCATGCGGGGGATGTAGCCGTGATGGTCAGGCCCCCAGAAATCCACAACTTTTTCAAATCCACGATCAAACTTGTAAATGTGATAGGCAAGGTCAAAATAAAAATACGTGGGTTCCCCATTACTCCTCACAAGCACCCTGTCCTTCTCGTCTATGCCGCCAAGGGACGTTGCCTTGAAATACAGAGCTCCGTCTTTTTCATAAATCAGCCCTTTTTCGCGCAACTTTTCTTCTAAGATTTTGGGGTACTTTGATTTTCTAATAAAAGATTCTCGTGTGATAACATCAAATTTAACCCGGAATCTTTCGAGAGTTTTCATCTGGTCTGATAGAATCATTTCCACAATCTCGCGTTCTATATCCTCATCCTTAGTGATGCCGCGATTTTTGAGCTCCTTTGCATAGGGAATTAGATATTCTCCCCCATATCCGTCCTCTGGCAGGTCACTTCTCAGTCCCATGCGCCATTTAACAGATTCCCTCAATGCCCGAATCTGGCCTCCAGCATCGTTCACGTAATATTCAGACCATGCATCGTAGCCGCAGAAACGCATAATTTTCCTTAGTGAATCCCCCACAGCAGCGGCTCGCGCATTTACAACATTAAGTGGTCCTGTGGGATTTGCGGAAACAAATTCGAGATTGACTTTAAGACCATTTCCTGCATTGCACTTCCCATAATCACCTTTGGCTGCCGAGCTCACTATTTCCCTGAGAAAGGAGGCCGAAAAAGTTATATTCACAAATCCATTCACAACGTTCACATCATCTACTTCTCGGGAAAAGTTTTCTTTTACATGAGAAGCAATTTCATTGGCAATTTCCACTGGATTTTTCTTCAGCAATTTTGCGAGGGAAAATGCGGATGTGACGCTGTAATCCCCGAACCTGCTATCTTTTGCTGCAGAAATGACCGGGTCATGGGAAATTCCGTAACGCTTTTTTATAAACTCTCCAATTTGATGTTTAAGCTTCTCCCTGATCTCGCTCATCTTCGTCTCCCAGTTTATGTATAGGTGCGTCAGCCCAGATGAATTCGAGGCTGTAGTACTCCCTTGCCTCCTTTGTCATAATGTGGACAACGATATCCACAAAGTCTAAGAGCACCCATCTGCCGGTCTCGTATCCTTCAACATGGTGCAGGGTGAGTTTGCCGTCAAGGTTCTCCTCGATGTAGTCACTTATTGCCTGGAGGTGGTCCTTTGTGTGTCCTGTAACAAGGACAAAAAACTCGGCAATAGAAGGGGATACCTCACCTATTTTGAGGATGACAACATCCTCTCCCCTTTTGTCCAGAGCTAATTTACCAGCAAGGGTGGCAAGTTCGAAGAGGTCTTCCTTATTTTTCATTACGGTCTTTCCATCTGACGAGGTTCCAGTCAACGTATTCTCTGGAACCTTCGAGGTCGAGAAGGAGTCGTTTTTCTTCATCGCTCCCCTCTTTTAAAATTTCGGCAAATTTGATCAGGATTTCTAACTCCTGATCATCCATATCCTGAATGAGTTCTATCAGTCTCTCAATCGAGCCCATTAAATACCCTCCACGTGAATTCTATAAGGTCAAAACAATATCGTCAAACCCAATTTATGTCAAGGGTTCTCGAGTGGGTTTGGAAATTCCCCCCTCCATCCTCCCCCCACGCACAAAGTGCGTGGGGGGGAGGAAATAGGTGGGGGGCAAATTTTTCAACAAAAAATAATGAATTTGAGATTTTTGAACAAGCTAAGGGTTCTCTGGCGGGTTTGGAGGTGTTCCCTTCAAACGTACAAAGTGATTAGAGAAAATGGCGCCATGTGAAAATCCCCTTCAGAACTTTTCCCAACATCAAACGTCAATTTTACCGGATTTGGCAGTCACATTATAATAAGCATCATGGACATTATTTTTAAACTTGGCCTTATACTGCTTTTCTCCGTACCCCTGGCGCGGATATCGCAGGCTTTTAAACTGCCTAAAGTGCTCGGTTATCTCATCGGTGGACTTCTCTTTGGCCCCTATGTTTTGAAGATCGTAAATGAACATTTCCTCGTTTCCATGACTCCTTTCAACTCATTTGCCCTCGCTTACATTCTCTTCCTTGTCGGCACCAAGCTAAAGATTGAGCATCTTAAGGGATCAATCAAAATTGTCCTAAATGTGCTACTCTTCCAGTTCTTTCTCACATTTGTACTCGTTTCCATCTTTGTTTTCCCGCTCTTCCGCGACATAAAGGTGGCCCTTTTCATCGGTCTAATCGGTGTAACCATCGCACCCGCTTCAACCATTGCCGTAATTGACGAGCTCGATGCAGAAGGTCCTGTAACATCCGCACTTCTTTTGCTAATCGTCATAAATGACCTGCTTGTTCTCTACCTCTTCAGTGCCTTCCTGCCAATCGTCTTTAAAGAAAAGCTCGCAGGTGGGATACCTTACCACTTTTACATCATAACGCTTAAGTACCTTGTTTCTTCAATTATCGGAATTGTGGTGGGCTTCTTCCTCACATACATAGAGGTGAAGACCAAAAATGAGTTAAACATGACTATCCTTGCCCTTGGAACTGTTCTATCCACTATCGGGGTGCTCGAGATTTTCCACCTGAATCCCTATGTGGGGGCATTTTTTATCGGCTTCATCGCGTCCAACGCATCAATAAAACACAAGAAAATACTGAAAGAGCTCGAACTCTTCGATAACCTGATTTACATCATCTTTTTCTTCGTATCCGGGGCGAGTATGCACCTTAATCTATTGATTCCCATGCTTCCGGGTGTCATTCTCTACGTTATCGCAAGAGGTGCTGGCCAATATGTTGGTGCTTACAAAGGAGCCCTTCGTGGAGGAGCGGATAAATGGGAAGCACGGGCACTGGGCATGGGAATCCTCACACAGGCAGGCCTTGCCATCGGATTCGCCCTTATTTTGGGCTCAAAGGGAGGGGCAGGTATCAAAGCCATGAATCTCATTCTCTCATCAACCATCGTTTTCGAGATAGGCGGTATAATTCTCTTAAAGAAGGGGCTTCTCATGGCGGGTGAAATAAAACTATCGCGCATTGTGGAAATGGAATCCAAGCCCCTCTGGGACTTCCACTTTGACGAAATTTTCTCAGAGTTTTTGAAACAGATCGGTGTGTCAGTTAAGTCCCGGAAGGCGGGTGAGTTGAGAGTGCACGATTTGATGCTTCGCAACTTTAACATAATCAAGCCGGGGATGAAGATCAAAGAAATAATTACTATTTTCGAGAAATCCCGCTGCCATACACTACCTGTGATTGATGACAATGAAAATCTTGTGGGGGTTATCAACCTTCGCGACCTTGAGCAGTTTGTCCTGGACAGGGCAATCGAGCACCTCATTGTAGCAGAGGACCTCGTGAGATTAAACTCCCCATGTCTTAGTGCGGAAATGTCTCTCATGGATGCCTATAAAATTTTCAAGGCCCAGGAGGTGGATGCCCTTCCGGTGTGTGAAGACAATCACGTCATAGGTATGCTGATGAGAAAGGACATCTTGAGGTTTATAAAATGATAGTGTTGCTGCTTTTATCCTTCATAAGTGTGCAATTCAATGCACCTGAAATTGTGACAAAATCGGGCAATACCATTTTAAAAGTAGATGGATGTACCCTCTATGGAGAACCGGGATACCCACTATTGCCCGTTAAAACCGTCTTTGTTGTTGCGGATTCCCTGAAAATAAAGGTTTATAGCAGGAAAATGGAAGGGAAATACCACATAATGCCAGCTCAAAAGGCCGTTCCTATTTTACATCCGGAGTTATTCAGAGAAACACCTGAAAACAAAAGAGCCTACAGCTCAGACGTGATCCCCGCGAAACCTTACAGGATCATGGGCACGCGACATCTTCTGGGTGTAAAAGTGGTGGAATTAGTTCTCTATCCAATTACCTACATACCTTCAAAAGACGAGGTAATTTTTAACTACAAATTTGACATTATGCCCGTGGAAAATTTCCATCCGAGAGTCTTACCTGACGCTTTTAAAATCCTGCAACACGTCGTTTTGAACCCAGAGGCTTTAGAGATCACAAAATCCGTTGATACCACGTATCTCATTATTACTTCATCTTCGCTTGCTCCATATTTCGAGCCCCTTTTGGAGTGGAAAAGGGAAAAGGGCATTATTGGTAAAATAGTTACAACGGAAAGTATTTATGCTTCTCAGTTTGGGCGTGATAACGCGGAGAAGATCAGGAATTATATCAAGACCGCGAGAAACTCAGGAATAGTTTATGTACTTTTAGGTGGTGATACTGACGTGATTCCTGCAAGATTTGCCTATGCCATGGATGCAGGAACAGGCAATCCCTCAGATAATGACATACCGGCAGACCTTTACTACTCTGATCTTGATGGCAACTGGGATGCCAATGGTAATGGAGTGTTCGGGGAAGTTGCAGATAGTATAGACATGCTTCCTGACGTGATTGTGGGACGTGCACCGGTTTCCACTCCCTCTGAGGTCACAAATTTTGTCAATAAAGTTATTTCCTATGAAAGGGACCATAGAAGCGATTACTTTACGAATGCCCTTTTCATGGCAAGTTATTTAGACGGCCAGACCGATGGTGGTGTGGCAAAGGATATGGTAAGCGACGCCGCTGAACTTGAGCCGGTGAAGTTGTATGAAAGATTCGGTAATCTAACACGTTCCTCTGCGATTTACTATCTCGGCAGAGGAGCAAATATTGTTAATCATGATGGGCATGGCTCAACCTACCTGCTGCAGACAGGTAACGACTATCTTAACCCGCAGGATTTTGATGCTCTCACCAATGGCCCTCATTTTACAGGTGTGTTTTACTCCCTCGGGTGTTGGACCTGCGCCATAGACCACGATTGCATTGCGGAACACTTTGTAAAGTCCCCCCAAGGAGGTGGATTTTACATAGGCAACAGCAGATACGGCTGGTACATACCGGGATTCCCCGGTTACAGCTCGAGCGACCAGTTTGATGTTGAGTTCTTCAGGAATCTGGCTCACACCTCCAATATCTCCGGTGTTGCCCTTGCACTCACAAAGGCGCTCTTTGCTCCATACGCAGATGGAGCAAATGATTTCAGGTGGAGTGAGTACGACCTGACGTATTTAGGTGACCCGGAAATGAATGTATTCATCCAGCCTCCAACTACACTCTCTCTTGAATACGATGGAAATTTTTATGAGGGGATCAACTCCGTGGAACTTAGAATCGTAGATGCAAATGGCCCTGTGAAAGATGCGAGGGTTTCGTTTATTCAAAATGATTCTCTCCTTTTCACCACTACAACAAACTCAATGGGAATCGCACGCGGAGTTTTTGAAATACCGGGATTCGATTCTCTTCATGTTACTGTCTTTCATCCAACTCATACCTTTCTGGACGTTGCTTACAATGTCTTTTCACGTGGCAACTTCCCGGATGTCCATACAAATCTTTTATTTGCAGATAACCACGAGGACACGCTGAGGCTAACATTTTTTAATGTCTCATCGTCTCAGAGTTCATTAATGAATTTAGCACTCAGTGGAACTTTTCCTCTTTATCCGGAAGTGGATTCCATAACTATTCCATCGCTAAACCCTGGTGATTCCATTTCGATTTCCGTACCAGTTAATATTTATCCTGTAAATGGGGACACCATTTCATCGTTAATTCTCTCAGGGGATACTACCTACACAGTAAGGATCGGTGTATTGAAGGGCAGAGTTGAGATTGCAGATTATCATTATACGTCCCTCGTCCGGGGTGGTTTTGGAAATCTTACGTTGAGATTCAGAAATCCTCTTGACGTAGATGTGTGGAATATCAAAGTGGCCATTGTGAGCCTGGACCCCCGTATTGATCCCTCAATGGATACCGTTAACATACAGCACCTTGCTGCCCACAGCTTTACTGAAATCACCTTTCAGATATTAGTAGGTCCGTCAGCAGATACTCTCTTCTTTTCACCTATCAGGGTGGGAAAGGATACCGTGTGGCTATCTGTTGGTTACACCGGCTACCACTTCTCATTCGAGACAGGTCTTGAGGGATGGACCGTGCAGGGTGGGCACTGGCATAGAACCACGTATCGAGCAAGTGACGGGAGTTACAGCCTTTATGTGGGAGATGAATCAAACCACAGGTATCCACCCAATTTTGTAGCATCTCTCATCTCTCCTCCACTGGTTGTCCCTGACCATGCGGAGCTTAGATTTGATACCTATTACGAAGCCCAGCCGGGATGGGATTTCTGCATGGTCTCAATAATTTCAGGAGATTCGTCTTACTATCTTGCTACTTTTTCAGGCCCTTCATATACCTGGAGAACCTATACCTACAGGCTGGATTCATTCAATCCCGGTGACACAATCCGCTTAAAATACACTTTCTACAGCGAGGACAACTCTGTTCAGTACGAGGGCTGGTACATTGATAATGTGGGATTAAACTGCTCCTCAGTGGCAACATCTGTGCTTGAACCGCGCGAGAAACAAATTACATGGAGCAAAATTGTTCTCAACGACAGATTAACTATGGCAAAACCCGGGGATTACCTCCTCTATGACATCACGGGCAAAAAGGTCCTCACCGTCCACAACAAACAAACGATCGATTTGAAGAATCTGCCCCGTGGCATCTATTTTATCACTGGAATAAAATCCTCAAGACCGGTGGGCAAAATCTTATTACTCCGGTAGGCGTCTTGCGCCTCGTACAAAGTTGTGGAAAATTCATATTTTAAATCTTAGAATTAACCCATCTTTGAAAAATTGAGTCAGGCATCCACTGAGGGGACCACCTAAAAATCCGACTATCCCATTTTTTCGGAGGTTTTAATCATGCGTAGTGATGTATTTCGCACATTTGAGAAAATGCCTGCCAGGGCATTGATGTATGCAACCGGCCTGTCTCCCACTGACATCGAAAAACCACTTATCGGAATCATTTCAAGTGCCACAGACCTTGTTCCAGGTCATGCTGACATGATAAACCTCGAAAGGTTTATCGAGAGAGGTGTCGCCGAAGCTGGTGGAACTCCACTAATTGCAAGGGTCCCCGCAATCTGCGACGGCATCGCAATGGGACACAGAGGAATGAAATTCTCGCTGCCTCTGAGAGAGGTCGTAGCGGACTCTGTGGAGCTTGTTGCCAACGCTCACGCCCTCGATGGA
>JALXCE010000104.1 GCA_026991055.1 Caldifarciminota bacterium
CAGGGTGACATCATTCCCATCCAATTTCTCCCACTCAGGGCTTATAATAAGCAAACTATGAATGGGAGAAAGTTTGAAACCCTATCCGGGATACCCATTAAAGAGGTTTACAGGGCAGAAGACCTCGAAGGCTTTGACCCTGAAAAAAAGCTGGGAGAGCCTGGAAAGCCCCCATTTACCCGCGGAGTCTATCCCAACATGTACCGAGGAAGACTCTGGACCATGCGTCAGTACGCGGGATTTGGCTCCGCAGAAGACACCAACAAAAGATTCCTGTATCTCCTATCACAGGGGCAAACAGGACTCTCAGTTGCTTTTGATTTGCCAACTCAATTGGGATACGACTCCGATCATCCACTGGCAGAAGGAGAGATTGGCCGCACAGGGGTGGCTGTCTCCACAGTTGAAGACCTGTCCATAGTTTTCAAAGGCATCAATTTAGGTGAGGTCTCCACTTCAATGACCATCAACGCTACAGCTCCCATTCTCCTTGCCATGTATATCGTTATAGCAGACCGAAATGGTGTTCCTCGCGAAAAACTTTCCGGTACCGTTCAAAATGACATTCTTAAAGAATTTGCCGCAAGAGGGAATTATATTTATCCAGTGGAACCTTCCATGAGGCTTGTTGGTGACCTGATAGAATTTTCCGCAAAATACCTGCCCAAATGGAATCCCATCTCCATTTCTGGCTACCACTACCGGGAAGCTGGAGCAACCGCAGTTGAGGAATTAGCCTTCACTTTTGCAGATGGAATTGCTTACGTGGAAGAGGTTAAAAAACGTGGAATTGACGTGGACAAATTCGCTCCTCGGCTGTCATTCTTTTTCAACTCTCACAATTATTTCTTCGAGGAAGTGGCAAAATTCAGGGCCGCAAGGAGAATCTGGTACAGAATAATGAAAGAGCGATTTAAAGCGCAAAATGAAAAATCCATGAGGCTCAGATTTCACACCCAGACAGCAGGCTCAGCCCTCGTGGCACAGCAGCCTTTAAACAACATCATCAGGGTCGCACTTCAGGCACTTGCCGCTGTCTTAGGTGGAACCCAGTCGTTGCATACAAATTCATTTGACGAGGCACTCGCGCTTCCCACCGAGCTTTCTGCAACAGTTGCATTGAGAACCCAGCAAATTATTGCTTACGAATCCGGAGTGGCAGACTCTGTTGATCCCCTTGCTGGCTCCTACATGGTGGAGAAGCTCACAGACCAGATTGAGGAGCAGGTTTGGGAACTCCTGAAGCAAATTGACGAAATGGGTGGTGCTGTCGAAGCGATAAAAACTGGATTTTTCCAGAAGCGCATTGAGGAATCATCCTATAAATATCAGATGGAAGTCGAGAAGGGAGAGCGAACCGTGGTGGGTGTAAACAGGTTTACCGTTGATGAGGAACCTAAAATTGAGCTTTTGAAGGTTGATCCCGAAGTTGAAAAACGTCAGCTCGAGAGACTTGAAAAATTCAAGAAAAACAGAGATTTTGACAGGGTCAGAAAAACACTCGATAAGCTAAAGGATGCTGCTCTTAAAGAAGACGAGAACTTAATGCCTATAATTATTGAAGCAGTTGAAAATAGGGCAACATTGGGTGAAATTTCCGATGCCTTGAGGGAGGTCTGGGGTGAGTTTAAATAAAATAAATCATATTGGAATTGCGGTCAGTAACCTTGATAGGGCAGTTGAAATTTTTAAGACCCTATTTGGAAAAGAGCCTGAATTTGAAGTGCTGGAGGACCGTGGCCTGAAGCTTGCCATTTTTCATCTTGAAAATGTTCGCGTTGAGCTTACAGCACCCATCAGAGAGGGAACGGCCATTGATAATTTCTTGAAAAAACGGGGAGATGGGATTCATCATCTCGCTTTCGAAACCGATGATATAGGAAAGACTCTTGATCATTTTAGCAAAGAAGGTTTTGAGGTCATTGACGGTCCAAAGGAAGGGGCTGAAGGTTACATTGTTGCCTTTTTGAACCCAAAGCAGACCAATAGAGTGCTGATTGAAGTTGTCCAAAAGAAGGAGTAGAAATCATGGGAAAAACCGTTGTTGAGAAAATTTTCGAAAGACAC
>JALXCE010000105.1 GCA_026991055.1 Caldifarciminota bacterium
CTTCGGCGACGCCCCTCCCCAGCTATAAAATAAGTAAAAAGCCCAATACACTTCTCACTTTTCCCTAATTCTGTCACTCACATTCTTAAACCCTCTCATGTCAATCCTTTCCCGCATCTTCAAAAAAACACCTTTCCTCACAAGTGTAGCTTGTGCCTCCAAGATTGGCAAAAAATACCTCCCACCCCGCAGAGCAAGAGAGGGAGATTTATAATTTTCTCCGGAGAGATTTTTGAGGTAACCCTTCGTTTGACCTTTCCTTGCAACTTTAAAAATTATCTCCCTCCCCCGCGCTATGCGCGGGGGAGGGAATTAAAGGGAGGGGGTATTCCGCTTAAAATCTTAAAAAATTCGAGATGTAGCCCTCACCCCAACCCTCTCCCGCAAAGCGGGAGAGGGAGATTTACAGATTTTGGTTTGGAGTTTTCAGTTGTAGCCCCTCACATTAATCCTCCGCAGAAAATTGATGCTGTGAGATGACGTTTTTGGGTACTAATTATTGAATCTTCAAGCTGAGTCTTGCTACTCTGTAAGCCTTTTGAGTTTATTCTTTTGTCCTTATCATCCCTGCTCTTGAATACATGTAGAGAAATTCCTGGGCAAATCCTGCATATTTGCCAAAGTAACTTCTCCAGAAGTTCCCCACAAAATCATAATCGTTTACACCACGAGGTTTTTCACCAAGCAGATCACCATAAAGAAAACGCGTGACCCTTTTTATATGAACATCAAGGGGAACAGCCTCAAGTTTTTCAAGTGAAAATAGTGCCACACAATCAGCAATCTTCCTGCCCACACCCTTTATTTGAAGCAAAGTTTTGATGACCTCACGATACGGCCGGGCAAAAAGTTTGTAAATCTTCAAACTCCCTGACTTTATCATCTCAACAACTTTGAGAATATTCTTTTTCTGATTAATGCCAAACCTCAGCTTCAAAGTGGGATCCAAAAATTGCTCCTGCTTCGAGATGAAATCCTCGGGTGTAGAGAAAATTGGAAATCTTTTCCCATCAAAATCCACAACTTTACCAATCCTGAGAGAAATCTCGTTCAATTTCTGGGCAATTTTTTCAACAGAGTTCTGAGGCGAAATCATGTAGCTGATAAGAGTTTCATAAGGCTCCTGCCTTAGGATCGTGAGCCCGTGAAATTTTTGAATTGCTTCCTTTATGTACTTGTCCTTAATGATTTGCCAATAAATTTCAGATAGGTCAGTATCGAGGCGAAGGTAAAATTTTAAAAATTCTTCAATTCGTAGGGTCTCACCTAATTGTGGAACAAAAACCCTGTCAGCAGGGGAACGATAGTAGATGTATCGGTCATGAGAGAGAAGTCTTATGGGAACACCATAGACAATCCCTTCCCAGTAACCATCTTCGGAGGGAGTGCCAAATTCAAAGTTGCCAGATTCATCAAATTTTCCCCACCTGAAGCACTGGCCGGATGTGAAAGTGTACTCAAGGTTTACACCGGCTGTATTTGGGATTCTGCCTTTCAACTCAGGGTTTCTTTTATCCAGTCTAAATAATCTTTGTTGGCGTTAATTATTTCGTGAGCGATTATCTCCGGGACTTTGTATGGGTGTAATTCTTTTATGGTTTTCTCGAGTTGATCAAACTTTTCATCTGTTGTCTTCAGGATAATGTACCACTCGTCGGAGTGTTCAACCTTTCCCTGCCACCAGTAGAAACTTTTGATGGGGCCTGAGACCTGTGCGCAGGCAGCTAACTTCATTTCAACAATGGATTTTGCAATATTCTCGGCCTTTTCCTGTGAATCAATGGTAACAAAGACCTGAAGGTACTTCATTTCTCAATCCCCTCCCTCGCTATAACTCCCTTGGTGTAGTAGTGTTTGATCTCACGCATTTCGGTTACAAGGTCAGCAGCATCGATGATCTCCTGAGGTGCATACCTGCCCGTTAGAATCAGCTCTACGTTCTCTGGCTTTTCTTTAATAAACTCAAGCACTTCGCTGAGCTCCAGGGTTTTGAGGTAGATGGAAACGTTAACCTCGTCCAGAATAATGATATCGTATTCACCAGAAAGCATAGCTTTTCTTGCG
>JALXCE010000106.1 GCA_026991055.1 Caldifarciminota bacterium
TTTTAAGACCGGAAGAATTAGCTCCTCAAGTGTGATTCCCCCATGAAAAATGCCCCCCTCGTAAATCTTTTTGTAAACATTTGGGTCAGATGGATAGACTAAAAAGTAATATTCATAGGTTATAGCAAGCCTTGACTTTGATTTTATAACCGGTAATTTCCATTCTTTGAGATTGTAGACCATGAAGGCTCCCTTGTCTTTTACCCTTGCGGAATCCCCAAATTTAAACCTCAGGCCAGGAGTGAGATCCTCACCTCCGATGATAATCACAGGATGTTTGACCTCCACCCAACCATGGTCTGTTGTGGCAAATATAGTGTATCCCATGTCAATTGATTTCTTGAAAAATTCATAGAGCTTTGCGTCCTGGAGGATAAAGTTACACCATCTGATAAATGATGCTTCGTCTCCAGCTATGTCTTTTAGAGCTTCAACCTCCTGTCTGAGGTGGGAGATTAGATCGAGGAAGTTGATGACAAAGACTTCAAACTGAGCTCCCTTGATGGAGAGTGACTTCAGGTGGGTCTGGGAATTGATCTTCTGGAAGTTAAATTCCACATCTTTGAGTCCATAGTAAATCAGGTTTTCTCTTAATAATTCCATCTCGTGCCTGTTGTCAGCAAGCCAATCCGGGTGGGCGTGGTAGATATCAATGGGTGTCTTACCTGCAAAAAGGGCATTTCTTGCATAAACTGTGGCAGTTGGAAGAATTCCCATGTACGGTTTGATAGAAACTTTAATACTTCCGGGAAGGGTTTTAACCATTCCGATAAACTGGTCAAAGCGGAAACTGTCGAAGACAAAAAACATAACCTTTTCGCCACTTTTAAGGAGGGGAATGATCTCTTTTTCAACAAGATTGTAACTTCTCAGGTGGTCCTCATTAAAAAGGTTCTTGTAGTTTTCAAAAACCCATTTGGCGAAGGCGTTGTTCTGCGAAGAAATTTCTTCTATCAACGTCTCATCGTCTGGTGTCTCTGCCTTCCATGTGAGTAAGGCCTGGCCTTTTTTCAGCCAGCCCTCAAAATTTTCAGGTAGCTCGAGAATTTCAGAGTATCTCTCGGACAGCTTTTTGCCCTTGAGCTTTTCTTTCAACTTGTCAGCCTCAAGGCGTTTAACCAGGGCAAGGATCTGCGTTGGTTTAACGGGTTTGATGATATAGTCAAAAATGTCTTCTGCAATAGTTTCTTCAATGACATCCTTATCAGAGATCATGGAAACCAGTGCAACGGGAATGTTGGGAGAAATTCTCTTTATTTTTTTAAGGGTTTGAAGTCCATTCAGTCCGGGCATTCGATAATCCAGGAGAATAAGGTCAAAGGTCTCTTTTCTCAATGTGCGAAGTGCCTCTTCAGGACGATCAATGGTTTTTACCTCGATACCTTCGCGCTCGAGGAATTTCAGGTGGGGCTTAAATCCCTCAATTTCATCGTCAATCCAGAGGATTTTCATTTACAGGAACTTACCCCCGGAGGCTCCAAACAGTGCTTTGATTTTACCCCATGAGCTCGAATCGAGCCCTGACATTACCGGATTGGGATTGCCTGGTGTAGCGTGAGATGGAACGCGCCAGTCTGTGGAGGCGTTACGATCACGTCCATTGGGGATTCTCGCAAGTATATCGGAGTTGAGCTGGATTCCTGGATACCAGAGTGAAACCGTGTAATTGGGCCAGGATGGATCAGGTGTACCCCAGTTGATCTGGTCAACTACATTGCCATCCGAGTCAATAAGCTGCAGCATGTCTGCGCTCCTTCTAAGGCCTGAGCCAATGGTGTGGTCAGCTGGCTCATATTTTGGGCAGGAGACGTCCGGGTAAACAGCATAAAAATCGGAGAGATAAGAAACAATTAAAAAATATGAATGGGGCCTGATAATCCCGCTAAGCTCATCCTCCCCTGAACTATT
Source organism: Caldifarciminota bacterium (assembly GCA_026991055.1). GTDB lineage: Bacteria > Hydrothermota > Hydrothermia > B15-G9 > WFZT01 > WFZT01. The sequence continues at coordinate 1,909 of JALXCE010000106.1, forward strand.
CCTAATTTTCCACCCATTTAAATTGATGGATTGGGAAGTGGTGTTGTAAAGCTCCACCCATTTTAAGTTGCCGAGAGATACCTCATTTATTACGATACTCCCGGCATGAAGGAATCCTACTATAAGTATTCCAAGAATCACCCTTTTCATACGTGTAATAAACTAAACCCAACCCTTTTCTGTGTCAAGAGTTGGGGAGTGTGTTCGAAAATTCCCCTTCCTATCCTCCCCCCACGCACAAAGTGCGTGGGGGGAGGAAATAGGTGGGGGGCAAATTTTTCTTCAAAAATCAAAGGTTTTGAAATTTTTCGAACAGGTTCAGAGTTGGGGAGGGTGTTCGAAAATTTATTCTGCTGAGGAATAAGCGGGTGTCGGAGTTTCCCTTCGCCCACTTGCTTTTCAAGTAGAGGGACTCTTCGCTTGAAAATTTTACAAATTCAGATGTAACCCCTCACCTAACCTCTCCCCGTGACGAATTTATGCGGGGAGAGGAAGAATCTTTTGAGGTGGGTCACCAAACGTAAATCCAAACAAATATGCTTAGGCATTTAATCTTTACTTTGCAAAAAACTTTGATGTAACTCCACATTTAGCCTCTCCCTGCAAGGAATTTCCGCGGGGTGAGGTAGTTTTTGGGTGTGGGGTCTATTTATTGGTTGAACCTACATTCTGATTCTGTTGGTTAAAAGTCACATATTCATCCCTGCAAGCACAAATTATGTACTCAGAACACCAGAAACTTTTCCCTGAGCGAAGATTGTGGCCAAAAATAGCAGAAAATTCGCCCTCCCCCGCAAGCTTCGCTTGCGGGGGAGGGCGAGGGACTGACGTCACCCACGAATTTCTGAAAAATAACACCTTATCCCTTACCACGACTTCAAAAAGGTGTACTACGCTCAATATTTGAACACTCTCTTTATACGGTATAAACGAATATATCCTTCCGGTAAAATTGTTGATTTAGTGCGAAAAATTGGATTTCTCGCCCAGATTGCGTTGTATAAATATACAAGAAAAGCAAAAACATGGGTGATGTCAGGGGCGAGGGAGGGGGTATACCTCTTAAAATTTAAAAAATCAAGATGTAAACCCTATCACTCTCCCGCGAAGCGGGAAAGGGAGAATAATTGACCAAAATTACAAGATGTAGCCCCTCACCTAACCTATCCCCGCGATGAATTTACGCGGGGAGAGGAAATTTTGCTTTGGATATTAGAATAATTATCAACCATATCTTGCAAATTCCTTAGCAGATTAAAATTCTCCCCCTTCTATTCGAAGATTAAACCCTCGTTCAATGTATCGATTTAAGTAAAATTAACTCTTAAATTTCCCTTCAAATCGGGTCTTTTAGACTACCTTGAAAGTGGTAACCACTGGCATTAAAGTAAAACGTCTATCTTTGAAAGGAGGAAGAAATGAAAAAAGTCCTTGTGCTATCTATACTTATGGCAAGTTTCCTCTTCGGCGAGAAGCTTGTCCTTGTCCCCAACTTCAACAAAAGAGATATCCCAAAGATTAGCAAGAAGTATGACATCGTGAATCTTACCCCCGGCAATCAGCTAAAGGTGATGATTTACGATGATGGATCACTGCTCAAAAAACTTGGGTACAGTTTTAATGTTTTAATTGACTATGATACGGTAACAGTAAAAGTTCCACCCGGTTTCCATACATTCAACCAGATTGTTTCTATTTTTGATTCTCTTGCCCAGACTTACCCGAATATATGTCTTCTTGATACAATTGGTTTCAGCTCACAGGGTAGACCTATTCTTGCAATGAAAATTTCCGACAACCCTGACATGGAAGAGTTTGAGCCGGAGGTGAGACTTGTTGGAGTACATCACGGAAATGAGCAAATTTCTGGTGAAGTGCTGGTAGCTTATGCTCCATATCTTCTGGAAAACTATGGTACAGACCCATTTGTAACCGATATGGTTAACAACAGGGAAATCTGGATTATCCCTGTTTTTAATCCCGATGGTTATGTGAATGATACCAGGCGTAATGGCAATGGTGTGGACCTTAATAGAGATTATGGATATATGTGGGATGGCTCTGGCGGAAGTTCAGAGCCCTATTCACAGCCCGAGACTCAGGCAATGTACGAATTCTCCCAGCTCCACAATTTTGTCCTATCTCTCACTTTCCACAGTGGTGCATTTTATGTGAACTATCCCTGGAACTATACTCCGGTTAGATGTGAGGACAATCCGTTTATTTACGATGTTTCTGTCAGGTACGGTGACTCAACAGGGTATCCTGTGACTGAAGGCTATGATTGGTATCAGACAAGAGGAGACCTCAATGATTACTCCTATGGGATAGATTCAGATATTGACATAACCATCGAGGTCTGGGGTACAGGGGGCTACAATCCTCCTGCAAGTCTTATTGATTCTGTCGCAGAGCTCAATAGAAGGGCAATCAATATGATACTTGTTAAAGCCGGGCAGGGAGTCGGGGGATTTGTAATTGATTCTGTCACAGGTGACACCATAAAAGAAGCAAGAATCTATGTGGAAGGCATTCGCTGGCCTGTTTATACAGACAGAGTTACAGGAGATTACATAAAGCTTTTGATGCCCGGCACGTACACTCTTCGTGTTGAGGCCAACGGATATGTTACAAAAACAATCCCCAATGTGCAGGTGTTTGAGGATTCACTCACCCATCTGAATGTTTATCTTACGCCTGGAGGAGGAAGGTACGCATTCAAGCCTGTTGAGGTTTATGTGAATGCCAGCAATTACTCAAGGATAACAGTTGATACTTTTTTAGTCGGAAACATGCTTGGAGAGCACGATGGAAGATTTTTCTATCTTGGCATAGGTGGGCATGTGGTTCTTGACCTTGGGCAAAACGGCATTGCCAACGGATATGTTAAGATTTATGAAGGAGATGATGGTGTCCCGAATGAGGGATATACTGTTTACGGTTCCAATAACTGGAAAGGCCCCTGGAATATTATTGGAAATGGTCATGGTACGGAGTCATTTAACTTTGCAGGTTCTTACAGGTACATAAAGATTGTGGATGATGGTGATGGCAGTACATCTGACCCCAATCCAGGTTTTGATCTGGACGCAGTGGAAACGGAAAGGCCCTCGGGACCGTATATAGCAATAGTTAATTACGGTTTTGATGATACCCAGACAGGGAATGGCAATGGTAGACCTGACCCGGGAGAGACTTTGAATTTGATTTTCAGATTTTCCAATGTTGGACTTGACACAGCAAGAAATGCTCATTGTGTGTTTGTCCCGGGAGATTCATTTGTAACTACACAGCCAGAAACCCTTGTGCTCGGCAATATACTTCCGGGAGACACCATCACAGACACTGTATCTCTTGTAGTTTCCCAGAGTTGCCCTCGAGGCCACGATGAATCCCTTGTTATGCACTTTATGGGGGATAATCTTGATCAGTCACTTGGAATTAATTTCGGTGTAGGTGCACTTACTGCCAATGATCCCACAGGACCTGATAACTACGGATACTATGCGGTGGAAAATATTGATACTCTTACCCCTGCCCACATGCCTTATGCCTGGATTGACATTACATCTACAGGAACACCGATGAATCTTGGCGATGATGATATTGCAACTGTTAATCTCCCGTTCAACTTCACTTACTACGGCCATACTTATTCACAGATCTCAATCTGCTCCAACGGATTTATTGCCATGGGTACCAGCAGCAGCTCCCCATATTCCAACCATTCTCTTCCCAACTCAGATGGGATTGTAATGGTTGCTCCTTTCTGGGATGACCTGAATCCCTCATCCAGTGGCCGGGTTTACTATCATACTGATGGACACAAGTTTATTGTAGAATGGTACAATGTCCCCTTCTACGGTAGTTCCAACACAAACACCTTTGAGGTTATTTTCTTTGATCCTGCATATTATCCAACCTCGACAGGAGATGGCCTTATCCTCTTCCAGTATCAGAATCTTGGCTCCACGTCATCTGTAACAATCGGCATTGAAAGCCCATCGGAAAACGATGCTCTACAGTACTGGTATAATGGCAATGGCCCTGTCACTGTGGCAGGACCGGCGAGCCAGAGAGATGTTTTATTCACAACCGACCTTGAGACGGGAGTTGATGAGAATCATGATTCACATGGATTACTCAGATTCGCTGTAACACCCAACACGATTGTGAGAAACGCGGTCATCACCTTTGCCCTACCATCAAGGGCAAAAGTTGATCTCAGGATTTACGACGTTTCTGGTAAACTTGTAAAGATTCTGAAATCAGGCGTATTTAATCCAGGTAAGTACACTGTTCAATGGAATACCAGAGGGTTTAATAATACCCCTGTCCCATCGGGTATTTACTTTGTAAGACTCAGGGTAAATGATAAGAGGATTGTCAAAAAGTTGTTGGTACTTCAACCAAATAGGAGGTAGTGTGTATGAAGTATGCTAAGCTCATCCTTGCCCTGCTCATAGGGTCTGGGATGGTAAATGCAAAATATATCCCCTTTGGCTCGTCGGGTAATGGGCCAGAGGTAAAGGTACTTTCGTCTTCCCCCATGGGGGTAGAGGTGAGAGCAGAAGTTCCCGGCGTTGAGGTTACAACGGAAACTTCTTCACACGGTAAATTCGCGGTCCTCAAAATTGGTGACTATGGATACACAACGGAAATTGGAAAGCCTCAGCTTCCGGTTATAACAAAACTCATTGAAGCTCCAATAGGCGCAGAGATTTCTCCCAAAGTCGTCAGCTTTAATTCTGGCTCAATGTATATTACCGAGAAAGTAAAACCTGTTCAGCCACCTATTCCAAAAGTTCCCAATCCACAGGTCAAATTCACCATGGACCAGGATTTTTATTCTACGAATGCTTTTTATCCCCGGAAAATGGTCGAGGTGAAAGAGGCCGGGATCATCAGGGGACACAGACTTGTTCTTTTGAGCATTTATCCCATTTCCTATAACCCTGCCACTGGTGAGATTAGATATGTCTCAAACTTGGATGTGAGGGTAGATTTTATAGGTGGAAATCTTTCGGAAACCAGAGAAAGAATACTTCACCATTATTCCATGGCATTTGAAGAGAAGCTTCAGAAAAGTGTTATAAACTATGGTGTTCTTGAGTCTGGCAAACCGGCTTTGACCCTCCCAATAGATTATCTTTTCATTGTACCTGACAATTGGGTTGATAGCATTACACCGCTTGTAAATGTTAAGAAAACTCAGGGATACAGGGTGATTGTTGCCACACT
>JALXCE010000107.1 GCA_026991055.1 Caldifarciminota bacterium
AATACAGGCCAGGAGAATAGGAGCTCCCCAATGGGATTTCGTGTTTCCCAACGGTTAATTTTCCAAAATCTCTACTTTTAACCAATCTACCACTTACATCAAAAATAGACATGGATACGTTCATTGGACCTGGTAGAGAGAGTTGAAGCTTGCCTCTTGAAACATTGGTGAGGACGTTACCGCGGAGTGAGAAGTTCAGGTTTTTAACAACCGGCTTTTCGCTTACTGCAACTGTGTGGTATCCAAAGAGTGTTATGTCATCCACGTAAAATCCATCATATGTTACCGAGCCGTCGCTTGTAAAGTGGAATCTAATGTAAACTGTGTCCCCGATGAAATCGCTCAAATCGGCTGTATCCGCTATCCAGGAATTCTGGTCACCTGTATAAGTTTTGATAGTTTGCCAGTTTACATGATCATTTGAGACCTCGAGATAGGCAAAATCCCACCCATTCTCAATTTCATATCTTGTGTAATAAGCAATTCCTGCAAGGCGAAGGTTATCAAGCACTATCGGATGGGCATACTCTGCATAAGAATTCACGTGATTTCTGTAGTTTCCATTGGGAGAATCGGTAAGGCTGTGGGATGGAGAATGGTAATGTGAAGACGTGAGACCCCAGGAGCCACTTAGATTCCAGTCAGTTAAACCCTGCTCGAAATCTTCATTCATATATTCTTCGGGTGTTCCTACATGGATGATTGTCTGGTAAGGCTGTTCAAAGCCGTTGTCTGCGGTTATAGTGAATGAAACTTCGAGGGCCGTTCCATTTCTAACCTGATTGGAGAGGGCAATCCTGATAGGGGATGGTGAAGATACACCCGGAGATGGGAATGCAGGAACTGATCCTACACTTACAGATGGTGTCAGGACTGTCCCAGCCATTGTGTCTATTTCTGCGGAAATGGCAACATTGTTGCCGGCCTCATAGGGTGAAAGGTCGGTGAGTGATAAGTAGACTGAAACTGTGTCCATAGGATTGATGGTCGCCTGACCATTTTGATTTCTTACAGAGTCAACTTTAACTTCAAAGAAAAGACCAGCGGCTTCGAGGACAAACATGTTTAGAGGTATATTTTCACGAATCTGCCCCAGAATTATATTCGTATCTGGTTGCCAGAATGCCTCTCCTACCTCCACAACGAAGGACAGTGCGCGAGGTTTCTGAACGGTGTCGCCGTAAAACCAATCGTTGGCCTCACCGTTTACCGGGTAAAGCAATTCAGCGGGTCTTCCGTATTCATAGCCATTTACCCTGGTCATACGCTGTGCCATGGCGACGAAGGTGCTCTGGTCCGGGGTCGGCTGATTTACATAACCCCAGGGATAAATGACAAGATTTGAATAGGTGTGGTAATTGATGACAATTCTTGGCCTGATGGAGTCTGCAAATATTCTCATATAGTCAGTTTCGGGCTCTGAGAATGGCCCTGTTCCTCTATAGGTCTGGGAAGAGGGGGTGGGTGAGGAGCCATAGTCATCGTATCCCCACATATATCCAAAGTTTCTATTCAAATCAACGCCATCATAACCGGGGTCGAAACGCCCGTTGTTGTTATTGTCTCTCTTATTCTTCCTCCAGTACCCGTCTGAAACCTCGTTGTACGTATAACCGTCTGGATTAACCACAGGTTCAATGTAAAGTTCCCTGTTGTTAATAAGCCAGGTAACAAGAGGGTCTGTTCCATAGTTTCTCACAAGATAATGGATAAATCCGAAAACAGTGGAGACTCCACCGGGTTCTCTTGCATGAATGGCAGCGTTTAAAAATACAGCTGGCTCGTCTTCGTCAACTTCTGGATTATCGGAGATCCTTATTGCCCAGAGCTCACGGCCTTCGATGGACTGACCAATTGAAAATTTCTCAGAGATTATATTGGGATAATGGGTGTGAAGGCTGTCGAGCTCCGCAACCGCTTCCGCATAGGTGTAGTAAGGTCCAAAGTTTATCTTGGGTACGTGATTTTCGAGGTCGGCATCGAGTACTTCGAAGGAGAATCCATTCAAAACATCGAGATTTTTAACGATCACGTCAACTGCATTCTTTGTGGGGAGAGATGCGGCTACATCCACTCCCTGAGATACGAGTTTCTCAACGTCAGAGTACCCATTCACATGTACTCTTACCAGATATTCTGCATTTAGTGATGCGACAAGCATCATTGCGACGAATACAAACTTCCTCATACTGCACTCCTTTCAAATATAGTTTGAACCCTATTTTACGGGAAACGGTGGGTAATTTTAATTAAGTCGTGGGGATACCATCAATAGTGCCCGAGAACCCCCTTCTTTCTCGCCTGATACTCAAATCTTGAGAATATCCACATGCCAAGAAGAAAGTAGAATAGGAAGTTTGCGTAAAGGATTATGAGATCAAGGAGAGACATGTGAAAAATTGATATCCCCTTCGTCATATTCTCGTGAACCAAATATGTCCCAAGAGATAGTGGTAAAAGTTTGGCAAGCGGGAATTTATCTACCGGTATCATCAGCAAAAATATAAAAAGGAACTGGAGAATCTGGTAAAAGCTGCGAATACGCTTGTACACGAGGGAGATGCCTCCGACTATGAAGCCAATTCCATAGACAGCGCCTATTGTGGGAATAAAAAGCAGCAGGAGGCTTAGCAAATCAATATGTAGCCACCTGCCTGTGGTCAACATCATGAGGATGAGTACGGGGATCTCCATCAAAGACGAAATGATGAAATCGGAAATCACTATAAAGACAGATATCCAGTTGAAGCCAATGGGAGACATGTAGAGTTGCTCAAGGGTTCCGGTATTGGCCTCTTCTGTTACCCCCCACGATAATCTTGCATATGCAGCCATTGAGTAGGTCCAGAGAAAGAACCCCACGATAAGACTTTCTACACTCTGACCGTAGTTGGGGTTGTTGCTTCCGAGGTATCTGAAACCCAGAAAGATAGCAAGGAAGATGATGTAAATGGAAATCAATCCCGAGATGAAGTTCACGGGATATCTTTTCGTGACGATCCATTCTTTCTTCAGTACGGTGAGAAATACCTGTTTCATTTTTCCCCACTCCCTTTTACGAGTTCGATGTACACCCTCTCGAAATCTGGCTCTACGGATTTGATGGATTTTATCCTGACATTGTACATCTTCAAAAGTTCCATAAGGTCGTATATTCTTGAATCATCTTTTAGCTCGACATTAAAGCGCATGTTTCCAAAATGAACGTTGAGGAAATTCTCTTCCAGCTTTTTCTTGAGTTCATCGGGTATTTCACCTTCGTAAGAAACTTCATAGGCGCTGGTTTTAAACAGTGCTTTAAGTTTTTCAATCTTTCCATTGGCTATGATCTTCCCGTTTTTGAGGATTATTACCCTCTCACACACCTCTTCGACAACTTTCATGTCGTGACTGGAAAGAAGCATAGTCCTGCCATCATTGGCGACAAGCTCTTTAAGGGTTTTCCTGAGTTCGATGGAGGATTGGACATCCATTCCGAGTGTGGGTTCGTCGAGAAACAGAATTGGAGTTCTCCTGATGAAGGCAGAGGCAACGGCAACCTTTTGTTTCATCCCCCGAGAAAGCGTTCGCACCTGGCTATCTATCCGGGAGAGAAGACCAAATTTATCAAGAAGATACTCAATCTGGTCTTTAACTTCTCGTGGGGATAGACCCTGTAATCCGGCAAAGAACTCGAGATTCTCTTTTACTGTAAGTCGCCAGTAAATGTTACGACTCCCCTCAAGAACTGCGGCGATGAGCTTGTATATCCATCTGTCAAATACACCAACATTTCTACCGTTGATATAGATTTTCCCATCATCAGGTATAAGCAACCCGAGTATGCTTTTAATAGTTGTGGTTTTACCTGCTCCATTGGGACCAAGGATACCAACGATTTCACCTTCTTTCACATCAAAGGAAATACCATTTACTGCATGTATCTCCCTCTTATGAGTTCGATATACTTTGGTGAGATTCTCTACACGTAACATGTCAACTCCCCAGGGCTGAATTTTTTGAATTGTCTGTAGGATGTGTTCTTAAATTCAAATGGGTCTCGGATTCCTTCTAAAACAAATAAAGATTTGAAATTTATCATTATCCCAATAAAAACAGCCATCCTGCAGGCAATCCAATTGTAGTGAAGTTTAAGTTTATTGTCTTGGCATTATCTTTTCAACCATTTGTATTTTGAAAGTGAGAAATAATTATTTGACTGGGATGATGTAGCCTTCTTGCTTTTAAAAGCTGAAAGAAAGGCCTGAAATCTTTCCTGCTCGTCTGAGATTGTTTTTCCATACTCCAATCGACATATTCACAATTAGAAAACTTTGTAATACTTGTTCTATCCTCCCCCACGCACGAAGTGCGTGGGGGAGGAGACAGGTGGGGGAATTCCTCTTAAAATTCCAGGTAAATTGAAATTTTTTCTAATATGATTAACTACCTCTGGATAGCACCTCATCTAAATTTTATCATTGTAAAAATGTCACGTAAAATCATTTATCTCGGCATTTTGATAGCACTGGTTGGGGTGTATTTTGCATTCAGACCCCGAACCAGACTCGTTAAAATTGGGAATGGGAGGGTAGAGAATTGTCTTTTATGCCACAATGATACACCATCACCGGATAAAAACCATGCTAAAGAGGCACTTGGATGCTCCTCGTGCCATCTTGGCAATCCATATGCCACGAAAAAATCCGCGGCCCATGAGGGGATAGTTAAAAACCCTGCGAATCTCCCTTTCGCAGAGGTAACCTGTGGCGCATGTCACAAAGACCAGGTCCAGAGGGTGAAGCTAAGCATAATGGCAACCAATACGGGAATTATAAATACTCTTCGATACCAGTGGAGTGAGATTCCGGAGCCCGAGGATACCATTACCCTCTACAATATCGCGAGACTCCCTCAAACCCTCGCCGTGTCTCACTACAGGAAATTCTGCTCCACATGCCACATCTGGAAAAAACTCAATGACCTCAAAGGCGAGATCGGGAAAAGAGGTGGAGGATGTATTGACTGCCACATAAAAAAGAAAAATGGGCATGTTGCGATAACAACGAGGATTCCATCTGAGAACTGTACAAAGTGCCACAACAGAAGTGCCCGTGTGGGATTATCCTACTTTGGTAAGTACGAATCTGAAGGTTATGGAACACCTTACCTTCACGGCATGCCAAATCGCAATAGACTCTCTGGAGGCAGATTTTACAGACATCTTTTGCCCGATATTCACTCCGAGTATGGCCTCGAATGTATAGATTGTCATACGTCCACTGGGTTAATGGGTGATGGAAAACTACACCACCATGTAGAAAATCAGGTTGATATCTCATGCGAGGACTGTCACGATCCCATTTTTCACGTGGTTAAAAGTGACTCTGATTCAGCAGCCATCCTCGCTCGATTAAACCAGTTAATAAAAATCCAGCCCGGTGATACTGTTGCAGTGACGCGAAGGCACAATACACCTTTGTACAATGTGAAGCTTGAAAATGGTAAACTCTTTCTATTCCGAAAACTCAGGGGAGACAGCATCGAGATTACACTGATGAGCGAATCTTCGTACCACACGTTGGAAGGTCACGAGGAGCTTTCCTGCCAGGCATGCCATTCAGCATGGATTCCGCAATGCTACGGTTGCCATGACATCTACAGAAAAGACCTGAGACAACTTGATAAGATAAGTTACAAACGTACAAACGGGAGATGGGAAGAAAGGAGAAGTTACCTGAGATACGAGCATCCTACCATTGCACACGGGCCTGAGGGCAAGATTTATCCTGTGGCTCCAGGCTGTCAGGTTTATCTTACGACCTTCAAAAATCCTGAAGTACTGGACAGTAGCATGAAAAGGTTTGCACTCGCTTTCTTTGATCCACATACAACGCGACGCTCCTCAAGGATCTGTCAGGACTGCCATTTAAACCCCAAAACCATAGGTCTCGGAGAAGGTAATCTTTTCGTGAAGGATGGAAGGCTTGTTTTTAAGCCCGTTTACGACGCGAAATCATCGTTTCTTGAAATCCCCCTTGAAAGTTTTACAGATTTGAAGGGAAATCCTTTACAGAAGGGCTCGAGACCTTATGTTAAACCTTTTACTCCAGCCGAAATCAGGAGGATTCTAAGAGCTGGCTACTGCATTCAGTGCCATTTATCCTACAGCGACCCGATATACAAAGACTTTGATCTGAGCCTGAAGGTTTTTCATCGCAAAGGATGCCCGGGATCGAAAGAAGATTAAATCTTTATTAAAAACGTCCTCACTTATCCATAACTATACTTGAAAAATACATTTTCCTGTAAACAAGGGGATTTAAATATCTCGCCCTCTCAGGCCAATTTGGGCGGGGAGAATTTTTTGTGAAGTTCTTATAATTTTTAAAGATTCGACCCTGTCCTCACGTCATGTCTGGAATGTAAAATACATGGGGGCCCTTAAAAGTCTAATAATCCGAAATTTCTCAACCAGTGGTATCACGAGTCTGTTGGAATATTCCTAAACGCAGGATATTCCTCTCCCCGCATAAGTACTTGCGGAAGAGGATGAATGTTGATACAGAAGATAAACTTTTAAACAAACTACCCCCTCCTTGACTAATGATTACTAAATTAGTTATAATTGAAGTGGTATTATTTAAGTAAAGGAGGTTAGAAAAATGATGTTTCTATTTTTATTGCTGGCACTTATCCCCGTCTATTTTCTGTTAAAAAGAAATGACGGAATGGTGCATGGCTCGCAAGATGTTCTTGAGATTCTCAAGATACGTTATGCAAGAGGTGAGTTAACAAAGGAAGAGTACGAAAGAATGAAACAGGACCTTGGAGGTTAGTATGAAAAAACTGCTTTTATTTTTGTTTGGAGTATCGATAGCAAGTGCACATGGAGGATTTGGTGGAGGGTGCTGTGGTGGATGGTGGCCATTTTGGGGAGCGGGCTATTTTGGAGGAATTCTCGGATTAGTATTACTCGTTGGACTGATCTACCTGATTTTTGCAGTGGTCAGGAGAGATTCACACCCGGTACGCCATCAATCTTCCGCTCTTGAAATTTTAAAAATCCGGTATGCCAGAGGTGAGATTACCAAAGAGGAGTATGAAAGACTGAAGGCAGACCTCCTTGAGAATTAAAAAATATAGTGGGG
>JALXCE010000108.1 GCA_026991055.1 Caldifarciminota bacterium
GAAAATAATTAGCCCGACAAAACCGAAATTTATTAGCAGATACAGGAAAAGGTTATCAACAGGATTGTAAAACTCGGGCCTTACGTGTCCCTGGGCAGTTCCTATTGCTCCCACTCCAAATCCAAAGAGGAATGTCAGTGGATTTTTGAAAAACGGGAAATGAACGAGGGCATCGTACCAGACTAACAATCTTGCAAAGGTTGACTGCGTTGAAAGAAGGAAGAACAGCTTTCCCCCTTCTTTACCAAGTCCAAATAGGGCAACGAAGAAAATCAGAAGTGGCAGAGCAATTGTTATGAGAAAAAGCGCCGATTTCATTTGAAAGGCAGAATGTCTCAAGTACCTCACGATCAGAATCCCGGTCATACCATAAATTGCCGCGAGCATAGATGTCCGGCTTGTTGAGCAAAAAATCCCCACGAACCCCAGGAAGATCAGGAAAAGATAGAGAAATTTATTTGAAAATTTACGGCTTTTTAGCATCATGCCGGTACTGAAGATGACAACGTAGGCACTGAAATTGCCAAATTCAAACTGATTTCTGAAGGTGCCAATTGCTCTAATTGAAGTTGATATCCATGAGAGCTTGATATATGAAATTTTCCCAAGGGTTACAGGGGCAAGCTCCTTGAAAATGAGAAAGTGGGTTTTGTATTGAACAAATCCAAAGAGAATGATGGGGATCGCAAGGATGAGAAGATAGACAATAAATCTCTCAATGACCTGATTCTCCGGATCGCCTTTCAAAAGATTAAAAATGAAAATATAGAGAAAAACGGGCAGGAAAAATATTTTTATTCCCCAAATTGTTTGAATCAAACCGTGGTCTAAGATACCAATCGGGATCGAATACGCCACCATAACAAAAAATAGCAGGTCCCAGAGAGTCAGTGTGAGCTTCCGCAGAATAAACCAGATAAGCGTGAGTGCAAAAATGAGAAGGAGCAGTATGGTCATATCTTTCCATGCGTTTAAAATGTAGAGGCCGAGAAAATCAGCGAGAAACCGCACAAGACCATCGAATAAAAAGAGAAGAAGCACTGCAATAACTAAACTCTTGAAGCTTATCATGATTTCCTGCCTGCCGTAATACATGGAGTCTCTATTTTATGCTATTTTATCAAACTTTTGGAGATTTTGTCGGCAATGCGTGTGGGCTCGGGTAGTCTGTATCCAGCTCCAAGCTTTAAAACCCATTCCACAGCACTGTCCACATCGATCAGGTTCCCCGGAGAGACAAAAACAGGCTTGACATTGTCACGGGTTCTAAGCACTGCCCCAATTGTTGACTTGCCATTCTTTAAATAAACAAAACTGCCACGCTCAGGTCCAGGTGACATCTCAAAGTCTCCAAAGAGTCGCGACTTTGCGACTCCTATTGTGGGTTTACCAACTATAACTCCTAAATGGGACGCTATTCCCAATCCCCGTGGATGGGCAATTCCCTGACCGTCAACCAATATCAGGTCTGGTGTGTATTTCAACTGTCTGTATGCCTGAACCAGTGATGGAAGCTCCCTGAAGGATAAAAATGTTGGAATGTAGGGAAATCTCATCTCCAGCAGTGCGTAGGAAATTTCAATGATCTCGAGTCCTGGATATGAAATATTAACACAAACACCGAGCGTTCTACCTCCGGGAAAAGATGAGTCACATCCCGCAACTATCCGGACTTTGCTTGAAAATTTCTTCAATTCCACGCGGGATTTTAGCTTTTCCTGTAACCTTTTTAGCTTTTCCAGGTCCATTATTTCCCTATGCAGAATTCCTCAAAAATCCTGTCAAGAACCCTCTCCGGTATGTCACCAATGCCGAAAATCTCGTTTAGTCTGTTAATGGCCTCTCTAATGTGAAATGAAACTATATCCAGAGGATACCCCTGCCCGTGAACCTTTAAAGCCTCTTTCAAATCCTCTTTTGCACTCAAAAGGAGCCCCTTTTCCCTGTTAGTTATGCTCATTTCACCACCTATGACAAACTTCTCTTTTAGCCTTTTTGAAAGATTCTCTAAAAATCCATCAATCCCCTCTCCTGATAGTGAGGAAACCTTAAAAAATTCAACCTCACCAAAGTAACTTAAAATATCCTCGTCATTAACCTTAAGCCCCCTGTCAATCTTGTTTTCCACCAAAATCTTCAGAGGCACGTCAATTTTTTTGAAAATCTCCACATCCTCCGGGTGAATACCATCGCTTCCGTCAATAACAAATACAACGACATCTGCATCCTCGATGGTTTCCTTTGCAAGATTCACACCAATCAGCTCCACTGCTTCACGGGTTTCCCTGAGCCCCGCTGTATCCATGAGTCTTACAGGGACACCGTCTATTAGAATCTGCTCTGAGATAATGTCTCTCGTTGTCCCCGGAATATCCGTCACAATTGCCCTCTCTTCGTTCAGGATACGGTTAAACAGGGTCGATTTTCCCACATTTGGCCTCCCTGCAATCACAATGCGGATTCCTTCAAAAACTTTCTGGCCCCTCTCTCCAACGCGAATTATTTCATCAATATTCTGGATAATTGATTCGATGGAATTTTTTAAAAATTCAGGGTCAAGCGGGGGAACATCCTCTTCAAAATCCACCCTTGCCTCAACCTCTTTTAGCACATCAATGAGAGCATCTTTTAATTTTCCGAACTTTTGCGAAAATTCACCTTCAAGTCTTTTCCTTGCCAGATGTGCGGCCTGGGGAGATGTTGCCTCAATCAACTCTTTAACCCCAACGGCCTGGATCAGGTCAATTTTTCCGTTTAAAAAAGCCCTCTCTGTGAATTCACCGGGTTTGGCAAGTCTCGCACCATTTTTGATAAGTGTTTCAAGAATCCTTGCCGGTATGATGAGACCTCCGTGAGAACTGATTTCAACCACGTCTTCTCCCGTATAGGAATGAGGAGCTTTCATCACTGTAACGAGCACGTCATCAATGGTTTCTCCAGTTTCCGGATTAACGATTCGGCCGTAAGTTACCCTGTGGGATGGAATTTCACGGATGGGCTTCTTTCCTTTGAATACCTTATCAACAATTTCGGTGGCCTTTTCTCCGCTTACTCTGATTACAGCAATGCCACCGATGCCATGAGGAGTGGAAATCGCGGCAATGGTGTCCATGTAAAATCGAGCCTAAACGAGCCTGTACTTGCCGTCCTGCAGCTCAAGTTTTCCTGCTACAGGCTCTCTGTCATGCTCAAAGAAAAGAAGGTAATCGTTTTTGATAAACTCCGGGTAAAGTTCCTTTTTCTTCTCAAGCGTGTCAATGGGGAAGTTGTCATAGGCCATAATGTATGGAAGAGGCACATGAAGGCTCATCGGAACAAGATCACCAAGGAATGCCCCGTATTCACCATTACTTTCGATTACTACAATCTCGTGCCCCGCGGTGTGGCCACCTGTTCTGACCACGCGAATCCCTTTCACGATTTCGGTATCTCCATCCAGAAGCTCCAGCTGTTCCCTGATGGGCAGGATGTTTTCCTGCAAATAGCTTGCCTTCGTTCTCTCATTGGGCCTTGTGGCCCATTTCCACTCGATCTCCTGGACGTAATAGGTGGCATTTGGAAAGGCAGGCACAAGCTCCATGTACTGGTTGTAAACCGTCGAGCCTCCAGCATGGTCAAAATGCATGTGCGTTAGAATAACCTTTGTAATGTCTTCCGGTCCAAAATCCAGCCCCTCAAAGGCATTTTTAGGGTTAATATCATAGATTTTCTTCAGCTTGTCACTCCATTTATTTCCGATGCCCGTATCAACAAGGATCAGGTCTTTCCCTGCCTTTATCACGAGAACATTTGTTCCCATGGGGATTCTGTTCAGTTCATCTGACGGGATCAGCTTACTCCACAAAACTTTTGGGACAACCCCAAACATGGCCCCACCGTCAAGGGCAAAGGTTCCTGCCGAAAGATGGTAAACCTCAAAATTTCCAATCCTGTATTTCATCTCGAAAACCTCCTGTTTTTTGCTGCTTTCACAAAATGGTGAAAGATTGGGTGTGGCCTCATTGGCCTTGATTTAAACTCGGGGTGAAATTGAACACCTATAAAAAACGGATGGTCTTTGAGCTCAATGATCTCAACAAGTACTCCATCTGGTGACTCTCCAGAGACCACCATTCCGTTCCTCTCAAAGATCAATCTGTAAGCTGGGTTAAATTCATAGCGGTGCCTGTGCCTTTCCGAAATTTCCCGCACACGGCCGTAAATATCATAAGTCATGGTACCGGGCTTCAAAATCGCGGGATAGGCCCCCTTCCTCAGGGTGCCTCCCATTTTTGTGACTCCTTTTTTATCTGGCAAAATAGTGATAATCGGATGAGGGGTTTTGGGGTCAAATTCCGTTGAATTCGCACCCTTGAGACCGAGAACATGCCTTGCAAATTCTATGGATGCGAGCTGCATTCCGAGACATATCCCAAAGAATGGGATTTTATTTTCCCTGGCAAACTGAATGGCCTTGATTTTGCCTTCGATGCCCCTTGAACCAAATCCACCAGGGACGAGGATTCCATCAACGTCTTTGAAGAATTCGTCAATTTTGTCTGTGCCTTCAAGGTCCTCGGAATCTATATATTTGAGCTCGACTTTGACGTCGTTGGAGACCGATGCGTGAATGAATGCCTCTGAAATGCTCTTGTAGGAATCCTTAACATCCACATATTTTCCAACTATACCGATTTTTACTCTGTCAGTGAGGTGCAGAAGTCTATCAACAAAGGCTTTCCAGTCCGAGAGGTCTATGCCGTGGTTGGGAGGCAGTCCGAGTTTTTTTAGAATATTGTGGTCAACTTTTTCCCGGTGGAGTATCAAAGGAGCTTTATAAATGGTCGGGAGGTCACGCATTTCCACAACCCGCTCCTTTGGCACGTTGGTGAAAAGAGAAATCTTTTCTCTAATCTCATCACCAATCTTTCGCTCTGAGCGGCAGATAATAAGGTCTGGCTGAATTCCAATTTCACGCAGTTTCATAACCGAATGCTGTGTGGGCTTTGTCTTTAGCTCTCCGATGGATTTTATGTAGGGGACAAGCGTTACGTGAATAAAAAATGTGTTTTGCTCACCCAATTCCAGTCTCATCTGCCTGATGGCTTCGAGGAAAGGGAGACTCTCGATGTCACCGACAGTTCCACCAATTTCGACAATTATTATATCATCTTCGTCTTCCACGAGCTCTTTAATACGTAGTTTTATCTCATCGGTTAGGTGCGGCACTACCTGAACTGTCTTTCCAAGAAAGTCACCGCGTCTCTCCTTCTGAATCAATGACTCATAAATTTGTCCGGCTGTGGCATTGTTTTTTCTCGATAGGTTCTGGTTTAAGAATCTTTCGTAATGCCCTAGGTCGAGGTCGGTTTCGGCTCCATCGTCTGTAACAAAAACCTCTCCGTGCTGAAAGGGATTCATGGTGCCCGGATCAACATTCAAATATGGGTCGAGCTTGAGAGGTTTGACGTTAAATCCGTGACGTTTGATCAATAAACCAATGGATGAAGTGGCAATACCCTTACCCAGTGATGATACAACTCCACCTGTAACGAAAATATACTTTGGCATTTGCTAATTATAATTCAAGTGCACGGAACTAAAAACTTCCGGAAGTAAATCTCCCTCTCCCACTTCGTGGGAGAGGGATGGAGTGAGGGGCTGCATTTTAAAATTTTTTCTAAATGTCAAGCGGAAAGCCCCTTTCTCACCCACCCCCACTTGCTCCGCAAGTGAGGGTGGAAAGAATTTTATGATTCAGGGGAATGATCAAGGTGAGGATTGCATCATAGTTCTCAAGGACTTTATTCGTTGAGAGATTAAGTCCAGATCTAATTGTTTACTGCCTCTCACGCAAAAACTCCTCCCCCCGCATAAATACTTGCGGGGGGAGGATTCAGGTGGGGGGCTACAACAAAGTCGAGCAAATTCAAAAATTGGTCTAAGTAAGAGAAATGATGTGGACTTTCCCGAAAATATTCGAATTTTTATGACACTACCAGCTTTTCTGGATTATCCCACCTGCCACAAGGGTGTCATCCCGGTAAAATGCTGCTATCTGGCCGGGTGTAGGGGCCCATTGCGGTGAGTCAAATTCGACCTCGACCTTATCATTTTCCAATTTTATTGATGCAGGGGCTGCCCTGTGAACATTTCTAATCTGGACATGAAACTTCCCCTCTTCCGGCTCTATAAACCAGTTCATCTCACCAACCAGCATGAATTTCCTGAAAATCTCCTCCTTCTCCCCTAAGATCACCTCATTCGATTTTGCGTCTATTTTGCTCACATACACCCTTCTACCGAGGGCAATCTCAAGACCGCGTCTCTGACCCACGGTGTAATATTGAATACCTTCGTGCACACCAACAACCTTTCCATCAGGCCCAAGAACCGATCCAGGACGATTACCGACCTTTTCGGCCATGAATTCACGGAATTTCCCCCTGATAAAGCACACATCCTGAGATTCCTCATCTCTTGATATGTGAATTCCGTGGGAATGCACATAAGAGCGGACCCATTCCTTGGAATAATCACCGAGCGGAAAGATGACATATTTCAGGTGCTCTTTTCTCACGAGGGCAAGAAAATACGACTGGTCCTTCTCCCGGTATTTTGCCCGCATTATGAATTTTCCATCAGTTCTTGCATAGTGCCCTGTGGCAACCTTATCAATACCCTCTTCTTTTGCAATTTTTACAAGATTTTTAATTTTGAATTCTCTGTTGCAGAGACCACAAACGTTGGGAGTTAGACCCCTCTTGTAGTCATTGATAAATCTTCCAATTATCTCTCTTTCGAACTCTTCCCTGAGGTCAATTTTAATGAGCGGCACACCTAAAATGCGCGCGATTTCATCTGTTTTCTGGACTTCGAAGAATTCGTTAAAAATAAATGTAACAGCAATGGGCTCGTATCCCTGTTCTTTGAGAAGCAGGATGGTTGCTGTGCTATCAACTCCACCAGAAAAACCCACAAGAACTTTCATGATTAAAATTATACACGAGGAATAAAAGGCGGGCGATAGACCCTGGTTGCAAGAAATGCCCGATTGTATTAAAATGCTTCAAAAGGAGGTGCAAAATGGCAAAAAAGATATTGATACTTGCAGGAGACTATGTGGAGGACT
>JALXCE010000109.1 GCA_026991055.1 Caldifarciminota bacterium
TTCAAAAAACTGACCTCTCAGGTAAGATAAATTCAATTGTGTCGCAGAGTTTCGTTGACAGTTTCCATGTAATTTCCTTAAAATCACTAAAAATCAATAACTTGGAGGTTTGAAGTGGCACAGGTCATAGATCATGATGTTTTGGTATTGGGAAGTGGTATAGCTGGCCTGAGAGCCGCCCTTGAGGTACTTAGAGTATCCAAGGGCAAGGTAAATGTTGGAATAGTCACCAAGGTCCAGCTAATGAGGTCTCATTCAGTCTGTGCCGAGGGCGGTACCGCCGCCGTTATGCGGCCAGAGGAAGGAGACAGCTATGAATTACACGCATGGGATACTGTTAAAGGGAGCGATTTCTTAGCGGATCAGGATGCGGTGTTTAAATTTGTGGAAGCAATGCCCGAGGAGATCCTTCTCTATGACCATTGGGGTATTCCCTGGTCAAGGCGTCCGGATGGAAAGATCAACCAGAGACCATTCGGTGGGCATTCATTCCCCCGCGCCGTGTTTGCCGCAGACAAGACCGGTTTCTTCGAGATGCAGACCCTCTACGATACCCTTCAGAAATGGGATAACTGGTCAAGGTATGATGAATTTTATGTTACCAAGGTCATCGTAAAGGACGGCAAGTTTGTTGGCTTTACCGCCTTTGATGCATCAACCGGTGAATTTTACTTCTTCAGAGGCAAGGCTATTATCTTTGCCACAGGAGGAACCGGTAGAATTTATTCATTTACCACATTCTCTCATACGGTCACAGGTGATGGGCTAGCGATGGCATACAGAGCCGGCCTACCTCTTAAGGATATGGAATTTATTCAGTTTCATCCGACGGGACTTGTTCCAAACGGTATTCTTTTATCTGAGGCGGCAAGGGGTGAAGGCGGATACCTGCTCAACAAGTATGGTGAAAGATTCATGGGGAAATACGCCCCCAGCATGATGGAGCTCGCTCCGAGAGACATCGTTTCACGTTCAATGTACACAGAAATTTTAGAGGGTAGAGGAGTAAAAGGACCCCACGGTCTTGACTACGTTTTCCTCGACCTCAGACATTTGGGCGCAAAGAGGATCAATGAGAGACTTCACCTCATTCGTGAGGTCACGATGAGATACATTGGAGTTGATCCTATTGAAGAGCCAATCCCGGTGAGACCTGTTGCCCACTACCTGATGGGTGGAATTCATGTTGATATTAACGGAAAGGCCCCGGGTTATGCTAATATCTGGGCAGCTGGTGAAAACGCCTGCGTTTCCATCCATGGAGCAAACAGGCTCGGAACCAACTCCACGGCGGAATGCAGTGCCTATGGTAAATTCACAGGAGCTGCTGCAGCAAAATATGTCCAAACTGAAGAAGGGAATGCCTTCCCCGATGTTCCCAAGAAAGACGTGGAAGAAGAGGAAAAATACGTTATGGAATTTCTCCGCGGCAAGAAGGGCAAGGAAAACCTCTACACCATCAGAAAGGAGCTTCGCCAGACCATGGATACCCACGTATACATCTTCCGTGACGAAGAGGGACTCAAAAAGGCGGTGGAGAAGATTAGAGAGCTCAAAGAGCGATACAAGGATATCAGCGTTGATGACACAAGCCGCGTGTATAATTCACAGCTCATCAATGCCCTTGAGCTGAGGAACATGCTCGATGTGGCCGAGGTTGTGGCAGTCTCGGCACTAAACAGGAAAGAATCCAGAGGAGCCCATGCAAGAAGGGATTATCCAAAGAGAGACGATGAAAACTTCCTCAAGCATACACTTGCCTACTACGACGAGAAGGGACCGAGGCTTGAGTACATCCCGGTTAAGATTATTGCCTGGAAACCTGTTGAGAGAAAATATTAGGAGGTTTTTTACATGGCTAAAAAAGCAAGGCCAAACAGAATTGGAGTTAAAGGCTGGTGGAGTGGAGGGAAGTATGGCGTTGAAAAATGGGCATACTTCTTCCACAGACTCACTGGCCTGATAATTGTTCTCTACCTCATAGCCCACATTATGCATGGTGGTCCATGGGGTGCATGGTGGGAACTGATTGTTGTCATT
>JALXCE010000110.1 GCA_026991055.1 Caldifarciminota bacterium
AATCAAGGATGGAATTTCCCTGATCCGGACTATTTAAACGGCTTGTGACTTTTGCCTTATAAAGGATTGCCTCAGCAAGGGAAGTTTTACCTGAACCACCGTGACCAATAAGAGCGAAATTTCTGACAGCACTCACATCTAAGCTCATAATCGTCCTCCTTAATGGATTTCAAAAATTGGCATAAATTATAGACTTCCCTCAATTTTGGTGTCAACTTAAGGGGGGACTCCGCTTGAATGTTTAGAAAGATCAAAATGTGAGCCCTAACCCTCTCCCGCGAAGCGGGAGAGGGAAATTTGTTTAGAAATTATGTTGCTTGAAAGTAAGAGGTACCCCTCCTCACCTAAGGCAGCTTCCCACAACTGATTTATGCGGGAAGCGGACGTGTTGGGAAGCGAATTCTGGTTATCATTGTTCTTTGGTTCAGCCTGTAGTGGCTAAAGATAGCTTTCTCTCCATAATACCTGCCTATTTGGAGTAATCTCCTCTGTCTTACCGCCATAGCCTCTACGATCGGAACAAATTCATAAATATTCACCTCTTACAGGCTTGTTGGCTCAAAAAATCAGGAGAAACTTCTCTTCCCCGCTTGCGGAGCAAGCGGGGAAGAGTGAGGGGGCATTCCGCTTGGAATTTTTAACCCAATCCTAAAATGGGATTGCCCAGCGGATTTTTACTGCTGCTATGCTCTCGCTCCTCTCAAGTTGATTTTCTCCCTCCTGATAAGCCTGGTTAAGCACGATATAAAACGTAGATTTGGGCATAAACTGATATTTAAACCTCAGTCCTAACCTCACACTTCCAATATCCCACTTATTCTGGTAGTAGGGGACCGTTTCCGCTGTAATAACCACACTCTTTTCGGGGTCAAAATAAATTCCAATACTCGGACGAAAACTCAAGAATATCTCCTCCACATTGTCTGTCTTCCCAAGCTCTACCCAATAATTAAAATCCTCCATAAACGAGACGTGATCAGTTATTGAAAAATTCCCCCATACACCACCGTTGAAAGTCCAGCCAAATAAATTGAGCCGATAATTCCATTTCTTAGCAAGATTATTCCATGTTCCACAGCTAAATTTGCTGCTGTTTTTCGCAAACTCAAAGTGCCCTCTCAATGTAGTTCTGTTTACCCCAAAGTCATAACTATTACCGATCCCTCCAAAACCTGAAATAACAACTCCTCCTCTGAAATTTAATCTGCCAAAGAGTATAAGTGTTTTCTCATATACGTCTTCCCCGTGCTTTTTGTTAATTATCACTTCAAAAGCTCGCATTACAAATCTCACCTTCTTACCTCTGGGGTATGTTACCTTTCCTCCTATAAGTCTTATCCATACTCCGGGGTCTTCACCCAAATAGCCCGTTGAATTCAAATTTAATTTCTCACCAATATAACTAAAGCCCACGCCTCCAAGGAAGCTTGAATAAAAGTAATCATAACCTATCCTAAATCCGTTCCCCCACACTGTATCTGCCTTGGAGCGAACTCCCTGAAAAATTACCTCGTGTGGACCAGAGTTAAATTTACCATCAAGCGAAAAATTTGCATCAATGTTTGACGAATCCTTCCTCGAGGCAATCAAAACTCCTACAGTTGATTTACCTAAAGTTTTAAACCTGAATACGTTCCACAAATAAGCAGGCTCGTAATCTGAATCTCCATAGTGGACACCTTCTGTGTAGATTCCCATATAACCAATCTGGCTTTTTGAAGTTTTGGCTGTGAACTTTGCCCCAAAGAGAATAGGAACCTCTGTTCCATCTGGAAGTCTTTTCCCGATTCTTCTCGAATAAAACACGTGGAATGGCCAGAAAATATCCCCGAAGGAAGTTCTCACCGGCTTGAATATCTCATTTGCCTCTATGAAGAATGGACGTCTCTCTCGTAAATATAGCTCATATTTCGATAGATTCAGTGCAAAGGGGTCTGCCTCTATCTGGGCAAAATCGGGCTTAAAAGTTGTGTTGAGAATAAAATTCGGTGAAATATTCCAGTTGAAATCAAGTCCAAAACGAGGCCTGGTTTTACCCTTACTCACACCATAGGCTTCATTTTTAACAATACCAACAGGATAAAACTCCATACCCATTCCGCGGGTACCGGGCTTAATACCCTCAAGAATTCCATAGGCTGAAACCCTCTCCTGAAACTCTTTGGGTGGTAGAGGCCAGTAATCAACTTCATGAAGGTTAGGGATCCCTCTCTTTACCTGCAAGCCCCATTTCGAAATGCCAGCCCTGTACCTGATTGATCTGAAAGGGATTTTAAGTTCTGCCACATATTTGTGAGGATAAGTCTTGACTTTCGCGAACCAGTATCCATCCCATGCTGAATTCCTTCTCGCTCCGTTATCAGAAATGACACCATCTTCCTTATAACCGGCTGCAGAGACCCGGAAATAATATGCATCCTGCCTTGAAAAAACAGGATCAAGGTAAACAGTAACTCCATCGTTTGAACCAGAAAGTGTGGCCATTAGCTTTCTTTTCCCTGTGTATGCAACAGCGAGGATATAGAGGTTTGACTCATCCTGTAAAAATTTAACCACAGTCCTGTAAGTAGCAGGTTCGCCGTAATCGGGGATAAACTGCTTGAACTTGTAAATCGAATCAGCAGTAGCCCAGACGGAATCCACAATTCCGTCTAATTTTGGAGCCTTTGTAACTGCCTTCACGGATACACTGTGAAGGGTAGCTACCAATAGCAAACCTAACAGCATGATTTACCTCCTTTTAATAGTGGGACAAAACCCCCATATTTCGTGCCTTTTTCTCAAAATATGAAAATACGGCAAAACCAATAAAAAGGTAGAAGAACGATGTAAAAGAAAGTATTAAAAGGTCAGTCCCCGGAAGTTCCCATATTTTAATTCCATCGTGCATGACTTTTTGAATCATGCGGTATCCGAGTCCAAGGGGAAGAAATTTCAGGTATAAATGCTTTCCCACAGGTGCAGCAATGAGAAAAGCAAAGACAAGCTGCATTATCTGATAACTCGAACTAATTCGTTTATAAATCAGGGCAAGTCCACCGAGCATAAATCCAAGACCATGAATCGCGATAATTGTTATTATCCAGAGAGGAATTATCGAAACGACATCAAGGTGAAGGAATTTGCCGGTTGTTATCATCATCAAAATTAAGATGAGACTCTGAATGAGGAACGAGTATATGAAGTTGGCTATAATCATTGCAGCAGATACCCATTTGAATCCATAGGGTATCATAAATAACTGTTCAAGGGTTCCCAATCTCGCTTCAGAAATTAAAGACAGCGATAGCAAACTGTAAGAATCAAGGGTTGAGCCCCATATCCAGAAGCCTACAACTATGCCCTCGATTGTTTTATTACCCAGGAAAGATTTTGCCCCCAAAAATACAAATAAGAAGATCATGTAGAGGGTGAAAATGTAGGACAGAGTGTTGAAAAAATAAAAACGCCTATCGTAGTACTCCTTTTTTATCATTGCCCAGAATAGATTGAGCATTTTCTATCCTCCTGCCACAAATCTTATAAAAACTTCTTCGAGGTCAGGCTGAATTTTCTCGATTGATATGAGTTTTCCACCACTTTTTCTTATTACTTCGAGGAGCTCATAAAGCGCGTCCTCGTCCTGAAGCTCAAATTCAACGGCCTTGTTTTCCTCCTGGTTATAGCTTTTTAAGACCTTTATGCCAATCAGGAAATCAAAATTTATGTTTCCATTTTTGAAGACCACTTTGAAGAAGTTTGCTGAAAACATATCAATCAGATTTGAGACCTTGTCGTCTGCTATTATTTTCCCCTTCTTAATGATGATTACCCTGTCGCAAATATCCTGGACTACTTTCATGTTGTGACTTGTAAGGAGAATGGCATTACCATCATTTTTTGCAATTTCTCTGAGTGTATTTTTAAGTTCATTGGTGGTCATCACATCCAATCCCAGGGTTGGCTCATCAAGGAGCAATAAAGGGGCTTTCCTTATTAAAGCACAACATACAGCAACCTTTTGCTGCATACCCCGTGAGAGCTTCATCACTGGTTTATCGGCGACCTCTAAAAGATTAAATTTTTCCAGCAATTCTTCACGATATTTTCGAATGCTCCTTGATGAAAATCCCCATGCATTTGCAAAGAAATCGATATTCTGTCTTGGGGTTAATACCCAGTAGATATTCCTGTTACTCTCGAGAACAGCGGCAACCTTCCTGAGGGCATGTTTCTTATCACTGCGGATATTTTTACCATCAATGAAAATGCTTCCAGAAGTGGGTTCAATAAGTGAGGCAATCATCTTTACTGTTGTGGTCTTCCCTGCACCGTTTGGCCCGAGCAACCCAACAATTTCTCCCCTCTTGACTTCAAAACTTATATTATCCACAGCAAGGACCTTTTTCGACCTATAGCTATAAATTTTGCTTACGTTTTCGACTTTAAGGATATTCATTTACCTTTTCGCCAAAAATTTGAATGAAGCTGGGGTTTTGAGGTAAGCCGTAGAGTTTCTAAAATTTCATCCACTTTTATTTCCCCTTGTCGTTAATTTAGAAATTTTCTGACTCTATTCATCTTCCCAAATCACAGTTTTTCTGCCAAGCATGTCAGAGATGCTTTTAGTAATTTTCCGAATATAGGTATTCCCCTCCTGTAAAATTTAAAATATTTTGCAGCAATAAACACTTATTCCTCCTCAGTTTCATCAGGTTTAATATATCCAACATGCACTGATCCCAAGTTTGTAGAAATATTAAAAACAGGAACATTACCTTCCATTGATACAACCTCCGGATCTATCTTGAGTGAACCATGCTTTTGAGAAGCATTTACCAATGCTTTAAATCCTGGAGGGAGTAATACCTTTACGCCACCAAGTTTATTTGATAGATTAACTGTCTGTATTCCTTCATGGAGAAATAATTTCGCTCCTCCAAGATAAGTGCTAATATTTGCAACCTCTGCCGTTACATCTAAAATGACTTTCCCCAACGAAAGTGAGATGTTCAAAGTTTCTGCATCCACTTCTCCTGTAAGTTTTCCTTTATTGACATGAATTGAAAGGCTTTCAAGACGAGGAAGATATACCTCGCATTTCCCCAACACCTCAATTGTATCCCCCTTTGGCAGGTAACCGTCAGAAGAAACAATTTTTACAAAATTTTCTTTGTGAACATGAAGGGTACAGTCCGAATTTTGAGAAGCCTCAAGAGAAAATTCCCCATCTTTAACCTCTATCTCGTAAGACCCGAATTGCCCGGTCTTAACCTCCTCACGTGGTGCAAAAAACTTTACATTTCTTATTATCTTCGGTTTACTGTCCCGATGATAAATAAGGTCAAAAGCCTCATCAGCCGTTATTTCCTTCTTTGAGAGTTTCTCAAGAATTTCCTTTACGTCCATGGTTTTACTCCACGGAGATTTTGACGATGTCACCATCTTCAGACTTTATATCGATATAATCCCCCACCTCATCTTCCAGTCCAGATAGGAGTTCAGAAAGGTCAATAACCTGCCCCTCATTCAATTTCATCTTTGCAAATTTCTTTGGAACTAATTTTGTGGCAACCTTAACAAGTTTCAGGGGAATTTTGATATTCACCTCATCTCCTTCTTCTGAATGAATATAGATTCTGATATATTTACCCTTTCGGGTTGGGTGCTTTTCCACACCAAGGGCATCGATGAGCCTTGCCCCCTCTTCTGGTGAAAGCTTACCCTCCTCCACCATCTTCAGTATTCTTCTAACCTCTTCTTCATACATGTTACCTACCTCCCTTTAAAAGTTTAACTGCTTCCTCGGGGGTTATTTCCCCGGATTCAAGCATATCAAGGACTTCCTTAGTAGAAGTCCTATCTTCGCTTTCATATCCAAGGGCAGCTAAGAGGTTATTTAACTTTTGCTTGGCTGTTGGATGGGACACACCGAGTTCCTTGGCAACAAGCGACAGATTTCCCCGACTCCTCAGGAAAAGTCTCAGAAATTCGAGGTGCTCCTCCTCTAATGAGCAAAATTCACACGCTTCAAAAGAACCTCTAATAACAGTTCCACAGGAGGGACACCTGTACTCAACCACCTTTAGCCTTTCACCACAAACCGGACATTTTGTAAGAGCCTTTTTCATGATACAAATATTTTAACCATCTCTTTAAAATTTTTCAAGGCCTTGTTTAAATTTTTTGAAGATGTATTTTAACAAACTAAAAATACATTGAAAATCCCCGACATTTTGCCCCTCGATGGAGAGAGCTCCTACTTTCTGATGAGATGATTGTGATTACAGGGAAAAGGGGGAAATAGAAACACGACTGAATCATGTAAAAAGATAGACAAAAGCATTACATTGTCACCGAAACTGAAAGATAGGCAGTTCCCTTCTTATACAAATGCAGTCAAGCACTCTGTTTATATCTTACCCAAAATTGATTGAAAGTTTTCCGTAGATTTATAAGCTCACGAAATATTTGAATTTGATGGCTGAAACGGAGTTTAATACGCCACTCTGGTCCCTTTCATTGCTCATTGCCACATATATTCCACCAATGCCGAGCTGGTATTTCACAAACACCCAGTATCTGTAAAAAGGTCTGTAGAGTTCTGACTCCGAGAATACATTCTCATACCCTATTCTCACTGATAATCTTTTTCGCAGGTTAACATCCCCGGTAATTAATGTTGAAATCGTTCTTTTTAAGCCGGCCCCCTGCGAGAACGATAAGGAGTTCGATAAAGACATGGATTTGGATACATGCATGTTGAAACTGATCTTTCCGTAGTCGTAGAGCCCTATCTTTCCTGTCAGGTAATTGTAGGTTCTCTCACGTGAAACATAAATTCTTACAGAGTGTGGAGGCAGATTGAGCATCAAGTTTGCATACGCTCCCCAATTCCGATAATGAACAAGCTTTCTCCTGAAAGGGTCAAAGCTATATCTATCACCTTGCCATATAGAAGACGAGATGAAGTTACCATTTTTCAAATACATGGTGAGCTGAGGGGATATTTCAGCCGATGGCCTTTCGTTTAAATCCCTTTCCCGTGTGAAACTAACACCTGTCACGAG
>JALXCE010000111.1 GCA_026991055.1 Caldifarciminota bacterium
CTTCACTGTTCTTGCTGCTTTTGTAGGACATCATGATGATTTTTATTGAAATCAGTAGGACACCAATTTCCAGAAGAAGGTCACGTGTTAACCCCTTTACCCACAGTGCAACGATAAAAAGAAGAAAAGTTAGGATAATGATAATCATAGAGCCCGTGTCAATATGCTTTCCCATATTTTTCTCCCTGTCATACTTTGTTTATTACCTCGCCAAAAATTGAAAGGATATAGTGGGCAACCTCACCTTTGGTCATAACTGGTTCCAGAACAGGTACCCTTGCAAGGATGTAAATCAGGAATCCCGCAAGCAAAAATCCTTCCGTTGCCCCCAGAAAGAAACCCAGTATCCGGTCTATGGTTGATAAAGCAAGCGCCTTAAAAAGTTTGTGTAAGATATTCCCAATTAGCGTCATGGATAGGAGAAAGGCAAAAAATATGATGAGAAATCCGAGTATTTTTCTCAAAAGCGGGTGATGCACCTGAATGTTGATAAACTTGTAAACCCAATCGTTGTATTTGATACCAAGGACAATACCCCCAAAGAGACCTATGAGGGAAAAGCCCTCTTTTATCATCCCACGTAACAACCCACGAAAGGCAAAGATGAGAATCAGCGAGATGACGATTATGTCGGCAACAGTGAACTGGTAGTTCAGAACTCCACCACCTCCGCTTTCATCTCATCAAGGTCGAGTATGGCAAAAGTTCTCTTGCCTGTCAGATAGCCACAGGCCTCTCCAGGGTTCAGTATCAGCGTATTCCCCACTTTTCTATTGTCGATTTTGTGAAGGTGGCCATAAAGTATGATGTCAAAATCTCCGGATTTTGCAAGGGATTCCACCTCGATGGGCTCGTGCATCATTAAGATTTTTCTGTTACCGAGCTCTAACTTTACCGGTTTCAGTTCTTTGAGCTCGTATCCGTTCAGCTCAAACTTTTTCTTCAGAAAGAATTTTTCCCCGTCGTTGTTGCCAAGAAGGGCAATGACTTTGCCTGTATAGACAGACTTTATAAAATCCGAGACAAAGGGTGAAATTATGTCACCAAGGTGCAGGGTAAGTTTTATACCCCTCTCCTCAATCAATTTAAATGCCCTCTCTATCGCCTCTTTGTTGTCATGTGTATCGGAAATTACTGCAATCTTCATTTCCTGCCTCCTGGGTTTATTTGACGCCGGAAAGGTACTTTTCTTTTACATATTTTAAAGCCTGTTCCTTTGTTTTAATAACTCCCTCGGCAAAGAGGTCATCAACATCTTCGAGGATTTCTTTGAAGATGGGGGAGGGGGTAAGACCGAGATTGATTAAATCATTCCCTGTGATGATCCTCTCTTTTTTCCTGGATTTTTCATTTTTGATTTCTACCATCATTCTGAGCAGTTCTTTGTGCCCCTCAAAACCACCTTCCTGTGGGGGTGATGCCATGGCATCAGCAAAGGCAAATAGCATTAAAGGAAATGCGAGATCTTCCAGTTTCCTGAGGTATCGGTTGACAGCCCTTTTTGTACGATCACTTTCCCGTGCAATCAGGTGAGGATGCATGTGTGAGCGAATAAACTGGCAGATTTTCTCCTTCTCAAAATTTGAAAACTTCAGCCTTTCCGCCACTCCTTCAAAAATATTGCACCCTTCTTTGTCATGGCCATAAAAATGGGTTCTTCCTTCCTCGTCCCTGGTCAGTGTGGCAGGTTTGGCCACGTCGTGGAAAAGTGCGCCAAGAAGCATGATTGCACGCCACTTTTTATCCTGGATGTAACTTTCGAAATATTTTCTGTAAGGAGCAAGAAATTCAACTTTATCCAGATTCTCCATGAGGTAATGGAGCTTTTTTACGGCAAGAATCGTATGCTCAAGGAGATTTTGGCGTCCATAGTAAACCTGCCACGTGTCTCTCAGGGGTAAAAGCTCAGGGAATACCTCAAATAGAACCTCTGTTTCGACCATCAAGTCAAGTGCACGGGGTAGGCATTTACCGGCGAATATTTCCATTATTTCAAAGTGAATTCTTTCGGGGGCGACTCT
>JALXCE010000112.1 GCA_026991055.1 Caldifarciminota bacterium
CGGTAAGCCTGTTCTTAAGGGTATCAATCTGGAAATCAGGGATGGGGAGACGCTTGTAATCCTCGGCATGAGCGGTACGGGTAAGTCTGTTTTATTGAAGCACATAATGAGACTGTTTAAACCCGACCGGGGTGAGATTTATATCGACGGAATTGAGGTAACAGGTTTGCCCAAGAAGAAAGTTTACGAGATCAGAAAGTTGTTCGGATACGTATTTCAGGAGCCTGCGCTTTTTGATTCGATGACAGTTTATGAAAATGTAGCCTTGCCCCTTAAAGAGCACGGATTACCTGTAGAGGAGATAGAGAAAAAGGTCGGCTGGGCCTTGCAGATGGTTGCTCTTGATGGTGTAGAGGACAAGTTCCCCGACGAGCTCTCTGGTGGAATGCGAAAGAGGGTTGGAGTTGCAAGGGCCATTGTCCAGATGCCCAAGTATCTCATCTATGATGAACCTACCACAGGGCTTGATCCTGTAACGGCCGACAGAATCAACGATTTAATGATATTCTTGAATGATGAGCTTAAAATAACAAGCATAGTTGTAACCCATGATATCCGCTCAGCTCTCAAAATTGCAGACAGGCTTGTTTTGATGCATGAAGGAAAGATTGTTGTTGACACCCCGGTTGAAAAAATCCGTGAGGCGGAGCATCCTGTTTTGAAAGAATTTTTAAAGACAGTGGAAGGAGCATAATGAAAGAGATAATCGGAGTCATACATCTAAAACCTTTACCGGGCAGTCCAAGGGCATGGGAGAAGTTTGAGGATATCCTTAACTTTGCCCTAAACGATGCAGAAAACTACCTCAAGGGTGGAATTGATACTGTGATTGTAGAAAATTTTGGTGACGCTCCATTTTCCTGTGGAGCCGTTGACCCCCACACTGTTGCCTACATCACCCACGCCATTTTGAAGATTAAAGAAAAATTCCCTGAGCTGAAAATTGGTGTAAATGTTTTAAGAAACGATGGTAAGGCAGCTATTGGTATTGCCGCTGCCACGGGCGCAGGATTTGTGAGGATCAATGTGCTCACTTATGCCATGGTGACTGACTGCGGAATCATTGAGGGGAATGCCCGTGAAATTAACATGTACAGGAAATTGCTTAATCCAGAAATCAAGGTCTATGCTGACATTCTCGTAAAGCATGCATTTCCTTTGAATGAGTACAATCCGGTTCAGGTGGCTAAGGACACTGCACTCCGTGGGGGAGCGGACGCAATTATTCTTACAGGTGAATCCACAGGGGCAACGGCGGACGTGAAACTGCTGCACATTCTGAAGGATGAGCTCAGGAATACACGAATTTTAATCGGCAGTGGGGTAAGCATAGAAAATATCGTGGAATATAAAGAGGCCGACGGATTTATCATTGGAACATCACTCAAAAAGTACAGTCTTGTTGATAATCCTGTTGATCCTGGCAGAGTAAAGCAAATTGTTGAGGCAATAAAATCTTTGTAAACGGAGAGTTTGCCATGAAGAAAGTCCTGATTATTGGCTCCGGTGGAAGGGAGCATGCAATTGCATGGAAGGTGAAAGAGGGGGTGAAAGTTTATGTTGCTCCCGGCAACGGGGGAACGGCTGAAATTGCTACAAATGTGCCCATCAATGTGGATGATTTTTCTGCTCTTGTGGATTTTGCCAGATCCGAGGGCACTGATTTGACCATTGTGGGGCCGGAAAAACCTATAAGTCTGGGCATTTACGAGGCCTTCAGTGGGGCGGGGTTAAAGATTCTGGCTCCCTCAAAGGAAGGGGCAAAGCTTGAGGCTTCGAAGATATTTGCCAAAAATTTCATGAAGAAATATGGGATACCCACTGCGGATTTCAGGGCATTTGAGAGTTTTGAGGAAGCTGCTGCATATATCAAATCAAGGGATAAATTCCCGGTTGTCATAAAGGCCGATGGCCTTGCCGCGGGGAAAGGTGTGGTGATTGCAAAGAGCCCGGAAGAGGCGCTTGAAACCCTGAAGAGCTTTATGATAGATGAAAAATTCGGGGAGGCCTC
>JALXCE010000113.1 GCA_026991055.1 Caldifarciminota bacterium
GGTGCATACTGGCCTCTTAAACTGCCTGGTCTCTTCGGACTGACACCAGTTGCCACGTGGCTCATTATCCTCTTGATTTATGCTTTCTTTGCATCCACATTGCCTGTCTGGACGTTGCTTCAGCCAAGGGATTACATCAACGCTCACGAGTTGCTTATAGCCATGGGACTTTTGTTCATCGGGACAATTGTTGCCCATCCTAAAATCGTTGCTCCTGCAACAAATATCCATGCTGCGGGTGCACCGCCAATCTGGCCATTCCTGTTTGTAGTCATTGCTTGTGGAGCGATATCTGGTTTCCATTCTCTTGTGAGTTCTGGAACATCATCGAAGCAGATTGATAAGGAGCCAGATGCACTCTTTGTGGGATACGGTGGCATGCTCATGGAAGGGTCACTCTCAGTACTGGTGATTGTGGCAACCACAGCAGCAATTGGAATGCACTATGTCCTTAAGAACGGTCAGGTACTCACAGGATATGCTGCATGGGCACACCATTACGCGAGCTGGAAGGCTGCTGCCGGACTCGGCTCGAAATTAAACGCCGTTATCATTGGCTCTGCTAACCTTATGCATTCTTATGGTATACCTCTCGCAATTGGAACAACCATCATGGCTGTGTTCCTTGTTTCTTTTGCTGGAACCACACTGGATACAGCTACGCGTATTCAGAGATACGTGATTGGTGAGTTCTTCACTGATCTCGGTATTCCTGCCCTTGCAAACAGATGGGTAGCAACATTCCTTGCAGTTTTCACTGCCTTCCTGCTGGCATTTGTGCAGAAGAACGGTAAAGGAGCGCTCATTCTCTGGCCGCTCTTTGGAACGGTTAATCAGCTCCTTGCCGGTCTTGCCTTGCTGGTGGCAACGGTTTATCTTGCAAGGCTTAAGAAACCCATCTGGTTTGCTGCGCTGCCCATGATCTTTATGATCTTTATGACTGGATGGGCAATGATACTGAACATTGAGAAGTTTGCGAGAACACATAATACACTGCTTCTCACAATTGGAATTATCGTATTTCTGCTTGAGATCTGGATGATAATTGAGGCAATAATAGCCCTTGGAAAATACCTCTCTGCGCCGGCTGCCGAGGAAGAAGAAGTAGCGTAGAGGGAGGAGTAAGGGGACAGAGTGTGTGGGTGGGGCGCCTGCGGCGCCCCACCCACACAAATTTTTAAGATTCTCTTACATAAGTCTACACCTCCCCCGTTCTTGAGAAATCCAATCACTGAAGCATCAGTTTATCAGCCGCAAGGTGGGCATTTTTCAGATGTTGCCCCTCACCTCGTTCCTCTCCCCGCAAAGAATTTACTCGGGGAGAGGAAGTTTTGGGGGAATCGGACTCAAATAAACATCACGGACACTTTTTGTGCAAGCATTTATAAAAACCTTAGCCTGATATGAGCCTGTTAGAAAATATCATCCCGTTTATCCTTTTGCGCAGCGTGAGTAGAGTGGGGAAAAGCGGTGTTAAATAAGTGATTCAAGATTTTCAAGTTTGGGCATAATAAGTAGAGGAACCCGGCCCTCCCTCTGACGTCACCCACGAATTTCTGGAAAATAACACCTTATCCCTTACCACGACTTTAAAAAGGTGTACTACGCTCAATATTTGAACACTGGTTTTATGCAGTATAAATGAATATGGCCTTCTGGTAGAATGGCTGATTTAATGCGAAAAATTGAATTTCTCTCCCAACTTGCAGTGTATAAATATACACGAAAAGCAAAAACATGGGTGATGTCAGCCTCCTATCCTCCCTCCACGCACAAAGCGCGTGAGCGGAGGAATAAAGTGGGGGGCAAATTTTTCATTAAAAATCAAAGGTTTTGAGATTTTTCGAACAGGCTTAGATTTCAAGTGACTCATCAATTCATAAAGCCTGTTTAGTCTCCATTATTTTCCAGCACTTCACTCCCAAAGCCGGTTGTTAATTTGATAATGCCTGTTTATCTTTTGATTCTATGGCTCCTCACGAAATAGTAATGGCTATCATA
>JALXCE010000114.1 GCA_026991055.1 Caldifarciminota bacterium
GGAGAGCGGACAAGATTCGTTGTAGCCTTTGTCTTCGATCCTCACAGGAACAATACAAACACGTTGTATGCGCGTGTTAGGAGGCTTTATAGGATTTATAGAAACTTTCTGGGTGCAGGCATACAACCAGCTTACTATCAGATGAATTTCGCCAGCCCCTTACCTGGTGAGGTTATTGGTGGCAACTACCAGATTGAATGGTCGCCTCAGACCCACAATCCTGAAATTCAACGCCTTGCAGCTTCATGGAACAATGGAATTTCCTACCATATCATTGTAAGCTTCTATCAAGTCCCTGGCTCATCCTTCTCATGGGATACACACGGCTGGCCAGATGGATCGCTCTACAAATTAAAATTGGAATTAATTGATCAGCAACTGGGATTTGGATATGCAGAATCAGGTATTTTTATCCTGGACAATCCAGATGTTAATGGCAGGGGAATGGGCGTAATTTTAACTGAAAATATATTAGATACCCTGAGAAACACCGTATCTCTTCCTGTCGTCTCTGGTGACCCAGAGGGAGATGATTATGAAGTAAAAATATTCCTCAGTGTTGATAATATGCGAAGTTGGACCTTGATTTA
The DNA here is from genome assembly GCA_026991055.1 of Caldifarciminota bacterium. Lineage (GTDB taxonomy): Bacteria > Hydrothermota > Hydrothermia > B15-G9 > WFZT01 > WFZT01. The sequence goes on from JALXCE010000114.1 coordinate 591, forward strand.
CGATAGTTTATTTAATGCCACGTTAGACACTTCGATTTTCCAGTTTGATACGAGAGCATACCCCAACACTGATTCAGCTTATTTTGCTGTTGTCTGTAATTCGCAGGGGACAGAAGATACAACACAAATTGCAGGTCCATACACAATAGCAAATTTCAGACATTACCAGAGTGGCGATTCCGTGATCGCACATGTTACTGGAACTGGTGACGGAGAAATCACAATTTGCAAATTGGGAAATCCCACAACTGATGATACCTTTAGGCTCACATTCACAACTCAAGACGGTGCCATTTATTATTCTCTATATGACTTAAACTCCGGTAGCTACGTTTTTACTAATTATCCTTTGATTCCAGGTCTTGAGAGTCCCGATTTCGGTAACATGAGATTACTGATATCCACAGTGACAGACACAGTTCCGGGGGATACTTCTAATATGCATATCGCAGGGAACTCAAATTTCAGCATAGATGTTAAGCTTGCACCTCGAGGTATTAAGCTTCCTCACGATTATATAATACACTTCTACGATCATCAGATCGGATTGGCAATGCATAACACCATTAGAGATACCATTCCAGTGAATTTCACAGTTCTGGATAGAACATCAGGTGAATTGATCATTCCAGTATTTGTGGATGGTGATCTCGATAGTATAATTGCGAATCCATACGGAAGAGATGCATTATTCCCTGTTTACTACCAGAATGGACAACCTGTGCCAACATGGAAACTTAGATTTTTCGGGCCATACACCAATCCAGTTCCACCTTCAGATGGAGACATTTACTATGTTAGAATCCTGGACCCGTTTGACGAATCCGATACTTTTCTTATTTACGCTTCACGAGTTACATCCGTTCATGAGAAAAATAGAGGAGGCAAACTCCATCTTCAGATGCCAACCGTTATGTTGAAAAACCGAAAAATACAACTCAGCTTGAATTTGCCTACAAGAACAGATTTATCTATTAAGGTCTATGATGTTTCGGGCAGGTTGAGAATCCAGAAATTCCTCAATTCCAGAGGGCCGGGGCTTATTAGTGTAGACATTCCAGCCTACGACTTGAGAAGCGGTATATACTTTTTAACAGTCAAAACCGGGACTGGCCATAAAATCACAAAGAAATTTATAATCTTGAGATAATATTTAGAGGCTGCTTATTATGGAATGGGCCTTGCTTGTCGAGCTACTTCTCTTGGGGCAATTGAGCTATCCTTACAGTGCAGGGGTGCTTGAGTTTCCCCATGACGAGGGTGCTCATCCCGCAGATACAGTCCTATCGGAATGGTGGTACTTAAACATGTCCCTCACAGACGAAAATTCTGACAGTTTCGGAATTATGCTCACATTCTTTAGAAAACCAGCAGTGGCAAGAATCTTTAACCTGACTGACGTTTC
>JALXCE010000115.1 GCA_026991055.1 Caldifarciminota bacterium
CCTTAATATTTATCCTCAACTAACCCTCTCTTTCTGTTTAACAGTTACCTCCAGAAACTCATCCTCTACGTTCAAGGAAGCATACCTGAAACTTTTTCGTCCCATATCGCATGTTATACCGGCAAGAAAATCCCCCTAAGCGTGTTAGAAAAAAATTCAAAGCCTTTAATTTTAATGAAAAATTTGCCCCCCACCTTGCTCCTCTCCCCGCGCACAAAGTGCGTGGCGAGAGGATAAGAGAGGGGAATTTTCGAACGAGCTCACGGTTGTGTCTTGGAATTTTGCAGGTAGTTTCAATTCTCGAGGATGTTCAGCGCGTCTGGAAGATTTCAAATTGTTGTTTTGGGTGGGAGGGGCACCGCGCACTTCGTGCGCGGTGCCCCTCCCACCCAAAAGTATCATTGACATCGTGTGGGGGTTACTTAAAAATGTAGAAAAAGCTCCGAGCCTGCTTACCTAAGGCGGAAGCTATGGTGACAGGCCGATAGGGTAGAGCTGGAAACGGCTCTGCCTCCCGTGCTTGGAAAGGAGTGCTAATGATAAAAACTTCAAACCTGACTTTCAGATACAAAGACCAAGAAGCCCCCCTTCTCAAGGATGTAATCCTATCCTGGCAAGGTCCCAGAATTTTTGAGATTGCTGGTATTTCTGGAAGTGGAAAGACCACTTTCATCCATCTTCTCAATGGAATCATTCCCCACGTTTATTCAGGCAAAAGGGAGGGGTACGTTGAGGTTAATGGAATAGACCCCTGGAATGTACCTATGAGAGAGAGCTCACGCCAGGTATCAACGATTCTTCAGAATTTTGAATTTCAGTTATTCAGAAATCTGGTCGAGGAAGAAGTAAACCTAAATGATCCCCTTGCGGAAAAGCTAAACGTCACCCGGCTAAGGGGACGAAGAATCAGGGAGTTATCCGCAGGGGAAAAGCAGCGAATCCTGATTCTTAAAAATCTACAACGTAAGAAGGATATTATTCTGTTTGATGAGCCATTTTCGAGTCTCGACCCCTGGGGGAGAAAAGAACTTATGGAGATAATTCGAGAAATTGATGGATTGGTTGTTATCTCTTCCCACGCATTTCGATTTCCAGATTCTACGAAGTACGTGATTCACGAAAGGAGATTTGTAAGGCTGGAAGGTGATTTTAAAAAATACGGTGTACTCGTATCTCCGTACGATTTTCAGCTCCCAAAGACTTCTCCTGATGGAGTTCCACCCATTCTCTCCCTCATTGATATCCATTTCTCCTATGGGAAAAGAAAGGTTCTTGAAGGGGTAAATCTCAATCTTTACCCCAGCCACATCACCGGAATTAGTGGCGCAAATGGCGCTGGAAAAACCACCCTTGCGGCACTTATAGCAGGCTTTTTGAAGCCCCAGAAGGGGAAAATTTTCTATAAAAATAAAGAAGTTAAAAAGCCACTTGCGGGCAAACATGTGGGAATGGTCTTTCAGAATCCCTATGCGCAGATTTTTGGATTCAGAATCAAGGATGAGCTCGAAATAAATCCGGCAATTCGGGATAATCTGAAAATTCTTGGACTAAACTTCGATGAGGGGGCAAAAATTCTGAGACTCTCACGGGGAGAGCTTATGAGATTGGCCATTGCTGCAGGTTCCTTCCACGATGTGATAATTTTTGATGAGCCAACAGGTGGACTTGATTATTTAAGCCTCAAGCATTTTGTTGGATTTCTTGAATACTTAAAAAAGATTGGGAAAGCCATTCTTATCCTCTCACACGATCTTGAATTTCTGGACAGTGTTTCTGACAGAAGGATGATGCTCAAAGGAGGAAAGCTTATATGAATTACAGGAAAGTAGCCTACATCGCTGTATTTGGTGCATTGTGGGGACTCTGGGAAATGTCAGCTGGCTCAGTCGTTCATGCCCTCAACCTACCTGTTAAAGGTGTCATTATGAGCAGTGTAGGAATTTTCATCCTGCTTGTTGGTAGAACCTTCGTGCCAGAGGCGGGTAGTAGCT
>JALXCE010000116.1 GCA_026991055.1 Caldifarciminota bacterium
GAGCCCAGGGCCATTTACTGCGGGGAGGCGGATATCTATACTCCTGTGGATATTGGATGCAGTGCCAAACGTGAATTTGAGAGCTATTCGGCCCTACTCGATTTCTACTTCGGGAAAATCAGGGAAGAAGCAGCGGCGCGCAGAGAAAAGGAAGACCCCATCCTCCGTCAGCTTGAGAAGGTGAAGGACTACGAGAAATACAGAATCGTAGGAGAAAAGCTCCTTGCCGGGGATTTTGAAGAGCACGATGGTAAAGCCCTGCTCAAAATGGAAGGTGAATTGATAGAGATTCCCATCAAGGGCAAAATTTCTGAAACGGCCGAAGAGTATTTCAAAAAATACCGGCGATACAAGAGGGGATATGAAAAACTCCTTGAGAAGCTTGGTGAAAAGGCAGAAAAGGTTGAAAGTGCCTCGAAGGAAGAAGATGTGTATGAACCTTTTGAGAAGTTTGTCTCACCTGGAGGTTTTCTCGTTTATCGTGGCAAGAACGCCCGGGGCAACGAGTATATAACGTTCCATCTTGCATCTCCTGAAGATTATTTTCTTCACGTTGAGGATTCGCCAGGTTCACACGTTATAATTAAATCTGGCAGAGCCGATGTTGGTGATGAAGACCTTGAATTTGCCGCGAGACTTGCTCTTGAGCGAAGTAAAAAATCAAAGGACATGAAAGGAACCGTCCTTGTGACCAGAAAGAAGTATGTTAAGAGAGGCGAAAACCCCGGCCAGGTTCTGCTTATTAAAATTCTAAAAACCATAGAGGTGAGGCTCAAATGAAGAAAATTTTGCTTGCCATTTACAGAGTTTACATCTATACCGTTATAGTGGTCTCGACCATAATCCTGTTTGGCCTGATTTTCCCAATAATTTTGCCATTTGATAAATCAGGAAAGATTTCTTTGAGACTTGGTATCATCTGGCTTTCTATTATTCGGAAAGCAAGCTTTTTGCGGGTGAAGGTGAGATATGAGTACCCTGTGGATTTCAGCCGGAGTTACGTAGTCGTTACCAATCACAGAAGTCACTACGATGTGGTTGCGCTTTCTACACTTCCCTTCAAAGCCGTGAAGCCTGTTGCCAAAAAAGAGCTTACAAAAACCCCTCTATTCGGATGGTATCTCAAGAAAGTCTCTATAGTGATTGATAGAAATGCTCCCAGAGGTGTGGCCTACGAAAAGATTAAAGCTCAGATGGACAGACTCAAAAAGGACGGTTTCTCAGTTTTAATTTTTCCTGAAGGAACAAGGGGGCGTGGAAGCGAGCTCCTTTCCCTTAAGACAGGTGCCTTCAGGCTGGCTCTGGAGCATGGACTTCCACTTTTGCCCATCACAATAAAGGGAACAGAGAAAATCCTTCCCCGTGGGAGCCTCGCAATTACGCCGGGCACAGTAGAGCTTGTAATCCATAAACCTATAGAAATAGAGGGAATTACTGATTACAAAGAGCTTGCTCGCATGTTTAAGGAGATCGTGGAAACGGAGCTTAAGAAGTGAAGGTTCTAACTGTTATCCCTGCAAGGATTGGCTCTACACGATTCCCGCGAAAACCCCTTGCCCCAATTTTAGGTAAGCCCATGGTCAGATGGGTTGTGGAAGGGGCACTGAAGAGTAAGCTCTCCGAGGTAATGGTTGCCACAGACAGCAGAGAAATTTGTGAGGTAATAGATGATCTTGTCCCCTGCGAAATTACACCATCTGATTTGCCTTCTGGTACGGATCGAGTGGCTTTTGTGGCATCAAAATTTCCCCATGAAATAATCGTTAATCTCCAGGGAGACGAGCCCTTGATAGACGGCAAAATAATTGATGAGCTCGTCAATGAAATGGATGACGAGACTGAGATTGTTACGCCCGTTAAAGAAGTCAAAAAAAATGAAGTGGAATCTCCAGGAGCCGTCTGCGTGGTAACAGATAGGAATGGATATGCCCTCTATTTCTCCCGCTCAATTATCCCTTTTTACCGGGAGAGGATGGAAGAGAAGTATCTGAAGCACATTGGCATCTATGTGTTCTGGCGGAAATCACTTTTGAAATTTGTTTCTCTGCCTCAGGGGAGACTTGAGAGGATTGAAAAACTCGAGCAACTCAGGGCGCTAGAAAATGGCATGAATATAAAGGTTGTCCGTGTGAATTACGAGAGTATCCCTGTGGATTATCCTGAGGATATTGAGAAGATCGAGAGAATTCTCAAATCCTCTCGCTAAATTTTTTATCCTTCCTTCGAAATACTCCGATGAGCCTCAGCCCTCGGGACATTTCCAGTACCTTTTTGAGATTCCTCTCGTCGGTCAAAATGGCAACTCCACACTCCTCTTTGATCTCATCTGGTACGGGAACGGGAACACCGTATCGCCCGGCCTTTTTTATTCCTTCAATACCATCCTCGATGGAATCGTAAGCCACACAAACATTCAACTTTTTATACTTTCCAGTGAGCTTTGCGAAGTAATAATTTATGTGGAGCCTGATTCCAAGGGGGAGATGTGGAAGATTGCGAATGAAATTTCGAAGATTAATTCTCATCGTTCTAATGATATATTAACATCAACTCGGACGCAATAATTAAGCGGGTGTGTGCTTTATGCCAGAGGCCTTGAGATATGTGAGCAGTCCCAGCCCCACGAGGAAGGCCGCAAAGAGGCTTGCACTTATTAAAAGAAAAACAGATTGAATGCCAAATCTGTCCGCAAGGTATCCGCCAACGGAAACGGCCAGGGACCCGATTCCAAAATTTAGGAAAAAGGTTATGCCGTAAAAACGGCCCCTGAATTCCGAGGATGTGTAAAGTGCTATGAGGCGATTAGAAAGTGGCTGAAACCCAAAGTACATGAGGGAAAATCCAATGGTGGTGTAAAGAACCAGGCTGCCACTTGCAAAGTAAGTGGCAAGCAAAAATGGAAAGCTGAAAAATGTCACCGCCACGTAGAATATTTCTCTCTTCTCACTCTCGGCGAGCTTACCGCCTATCATTTGACCGACTATTCCGCTCAATAGAACGAGGGTTGAGTAGAGGCCACCCTTCACCAGTGCCCCGCCAGCTTTTTCTGTAAAGAAAGAGGGCAGATAGGTCACGAATCCACGGTATGTAAACCCGTTTAGGGCTCCGAATGTTAGAATAAATAAAAGCGGAATGAGAAGGAACCCTTTCTCGGTGCTGCTCGAGCTCTTTTCTCTTTTGCCGGAGAATTTCCCCTCCACGGCAAATTTGATAAGAATGATTGAATAAACTCCTGCCGCGATTGCAAGAACAAGAATAGCGCCTCTCCATCCGAGGAGTGCGGTCAGGCCAGAGATGGTTACAGGCGTCAATGCAACGCTCAAAGTTCCAAAAACTCCCATAATCCCGAGAGCTGTGCCCGGTTCTTCAATATTTAACGTCACAAAAGAGTATCCTGCAGGGTGGAAGAGGCTTGCGAAAATTCCAAGCAGGATAAACCCGGCTATTACCAGGTGAAATCCCGGTGCAAAAAAGATGAAAAGGAGAGAGAAAGTTGCGCCAATGGCATAAATTCGGATTACTTTCAAGGCACCTATTCTATCGATTAGAAATCCTGAGATTGGCGCCCCAAGTCCAAAAACAAAGTAGATGATGTTACCGGTTAACCCGATTTTTGTGTAGTTGATCGAATAAATTGATTTAAAGACCGGAATGAGAACAGAGAATGACAGGATGAAGAAGTGATCGAGGAAGTGACCGAGAATAGCCACAATGAGAACATTTAGCTTTTCCTTCATAATCGAGATTATAGTACTCTCCAAAAGTCATGTCACATAGTTCGTCTATGCGAACAATTTTCTGGGGTTTCAAAATTACTCACCAGCCTGTATCATCCTGGTCATGAAAACAATAATTTCAGGGGCACCGGGCACGGGTAAGACCACACTTATAAAAAAGCTATACAAACTCAATCCACCCCTGTTTAGAGGATTCTGGACAGAGGAAATTAGAGAGCATGGAAAGCGTGTCGGATTTAGGATTGTGAGAACCGATGGAAAATCCGGCATTCTTTCACATGTTGACCTCAATACCCCATACAAAGTTGGAAAATACAAAGTTGACATTGAGGGATTTGAGAGGCTCGTCATGCCGATTCTTAAAAATCCGAAGGGGATTCTCTTGATCGATGAAATAGGGAAGATGGAGCTTTTCTCAAAGAAGTTCCAGGAATTGATAGAGGCGATCATGTTTAAGAGTAACGTAGATGTGGTTGCAACTATCCCGATTAAAGATGTTCATCCACTTGTTAAAAGGATCAGGAGAAAGTACAAACCCTTCGAGATCACTATGTCCAATAGAGATACACTGTTTGAGTTTTTGAAAGACAGAATTTTCAAGCACAGGTGAGGGAGGAATATTTCGCCACATAAGCAGCAAGACTCCCTCCTTTCCCGGGGGAGGAGAGGAGGGGAATTTTCGAACGGGCTCTTCGGAAATTGACAGTGTTTAGGTATGCGGATAATATGAAAACATGATGAAGAAGCTGATTCCCATTTTCATAATATTGATGTTGGCTGCTTCGTGCGGCAGGAAAAGTGAAGTTAAACTTTCGGTTCACCCACAGCATCCGATAATCGGCGAGAAGCTGACTATTTCATGGCAGAAACCCGTCTATGGCTTTCTCTGGATTCAGGAATTCTACGGCGATCCACCGGTTTACAGAAAAATCACCATACTTCCCATCAAAGGTGAGAAATCCTATACGATAACCCCCGAAGACTCCATCTATCTTGTGCTCTTTACACTCGAAGATACGGCAACCAAAACTTTTTACCCTGCAAAAAACTGGCGTTATGTGGTCTTTAAAGAGAGTGGCAAACTGTCTGCAAAGGCGTATTTTGTTTTACTCAACAACGGCATAGTTTCTCCAGATTCAATTCCTTCAGAGCTCAAGAATTCATGTCTCCTTAGACAGTTTTATGCTAAGACAAGTCCCGAAGACCTTCTTAATTCTAATGACCAGAAATGTCTCCTTGGCGGCTTTCTCGCGTCATACAATAGCGTCCATGATTCGGCTTTTGCATCCAGATTTTATAAAAAACTGCATGGCACTTACAGAACCTATGCTGAGCTTATTCTCGCTTCTATAAACCCATCAGGAAATATCAGGAGAAGCCAGAAGGCAGCGGATAGATTCTGGTCTATCTATGAGAATGCTCCTGGTGCTGCTGGTATGGTCAAAAGTGTTAAGCTCTTCAGATGGTTTATAACGAGGTATTTCATGCCCCCTGAGAGATTTGACCAGTATCGTTCATACATCAATTCTTTGAGACATCTCACCATGTATGATTTTTACGTGTTAGAAGACAAAGCCGTATGGCCAGAAGTTGATACCTCAAGGCTTTCATTTATCCTCTCAAAGGAAAGAGAGATAGTGGATGATACCTTAAATATCAGGTGGGACTATGCTTTCAAATTGAGAGCTCCTTCGGATTTTGACAGAATCAGGACAGCAACTGTCAATGATTACTTGAAAAATCTGACGAGACTTTATCTTGCACAGGAAGATTATGAGAAAGCCTATACCACCATCAAGAAATTTGTCGGTGATAAAGACCTCTTTACTCTATGGGACGAGGACCTCTTGCTCTATGGTGAGGCCGCGCTTGAGGCAAGTCATCTTGAAGAAGCTGAGAAGGCGCTCACCATTGCAAGATACTTCCATCAGGATACATCTGCCACTAATTTACTCAAAAAGGTGTGGAAGAAAAAACACACAGGGATGACTTTTGCAAAATACATGGCATCGCTAAAGGATACTCTGAAGACCTGGCTGCCCAAGGCACCGTCTTTCACAGTCAGAACACTTGATGGTAAAACTTTTGTGCTCGATTCCCTGCGCGGGAAAGTGGTCGTTTTGAACTTCTGGGCAACCTGGTGCAGTCCGTGTAGAAGGGAAATCCCTGAGTTGAATAAGTTGGTGGATAAATATGGCAACCGGGTTGTATTTATCGGGATTACAGACGAGGATTCTGCCCGGGTGGTAAAATTCCTTAAAAAACAGCCCTTTAAATATCATATCGTTGTAAATGGCAAAGACGTCCGAAAGCTTTACCATGTTAATGCATTCCCCACACATTTTATGATATCTCAGAGCGGTTATATTGTTTTTAAACAGGTGGGGTACATCCCGGGAACAGCTGAGAGGCTTAAGGCGGAGATAGAGAAGCTTTTAAAGTAACTGGTAAAATAAAACCAGGCTAAATATTGCTGAAACAACAAGTGTCACAAGGCTGAATATATTATTAAACTTCGTGTTTGTCTCATTGCCCATCACATTTCTGTCGTTGCTTACTTTCAGGAGGACAAAAACAAGAAGAGGCAGGAGCAACCCATCGAGCACCTGACTGTAATAGAGAGCATCGACAGCGGAAATAGGTGATAAATCGATCAAATCTCCGATAAATAATGAGCCAAGAAAAATTATATAGAATCCCTTCGCGTCACTGACTTTGTTCTCAAACCCCTCCCTCCATCCAAATAGATCAGAAACTGCGTAGGCAGATGAACCAGATAGTACGGGGAGAGCGAGAAATCCTCCTGCTATTATTCCGAAAGAGAATATTAGAAAAGCGTATTTTCCAGCAAAAGGCTTTAGGGCTACGGCCGCATCTTTTACAGTATTGAGATGAAGGCCATGTCCAAATAATGTGTAAGCTGCTGCAACTATGATGAAGTACGCAACTAAATTTGAGTAACTCATTCCAATTATCGTGTCCCAGCTTGCCTCATGAATCTGAACTACAGTTCTGTGCTCGATTTTCTCCTCAGCTGCCTGCCAGAAAAGCATATATGGCGATATGGTTGTACCAAGGAGTCCAAGTGCAGCCATTGCAAAGGCAGCAGAAAGTTTTATGTGGGGAATAAAGGTATTTATAAGGATTTCTTTAAGCTCAGGTTTTGCTAA
>JALXCE010000117.1 GCA_026991055.1 Caldifarciminota bacterium
TGGTGGGAGCCGCATGAGATATAGTTACCAGATGTATCAAGTGCTGCAGACATGAATTCTCCATCATCCCAGTCTGATGGAGCAAAATCATATTTGTATTCTTCATAAACCAAATTTCCTTTGTAAGGGGCAAGAACGATTATCCAGGGGTAGAGGACACTGGAATAATCCACTCCACCTGCGATGAAGTAGTAGTTGTTTTTGTCAACAATTAGCAATTTGGGATGTGTGTTGAAATATGTCCAGCCCCTGAAAGCATGAGTGGTAGTCCACTCCCGTTGCAAGTTATTCGGATTTACTCGCGTCACCCAGAGACACCCTACATTGCATGAGGTATCACCTGCGAAAACGTAGTGGCCTTCCTGGTCAATGGCAATTGAAGAGATTGAGGTTCCATAGCTAAATGGGAGTGTCCAGATTAAACTTCCATCCGCTGAGCTGATTTTATAGGCCACCGGTGTATCGAGACTCGTAGCAGCGATATAATTGTTGTCCCGGTCAACAATGATATCCGTGATGAGAGTGGTTAAATGGGTTGTCGAATCAATTACAGTAGTCCATATTGTATCACCATATGTGGGAGAAAGTTTCAAAATCATGGCTTTAACAATTTGCCACCCGGAATCACCAGGCTCGGTGGTTGCACCGATCACAATATTACCGTTCATATCAATGGCGACTTTTTGAAAATAGTTGCGGCTGAATCCACTAAATGTTTTTATCCATATTGGATTTCCCGTATTCCTGTCCAATTTGATTACCAGCAAACTGTCCGGGTACGACCAGTCTGAGGACCATCTGGTGCCTACAATTATGTAGTTTCCATCGTTTGCAATTCCAATATCAGAGGCATTGCTCGCAAAGTCAGTGGTAAAAGTCCAGACTGTGTCACCTTCAGAGTTAAGCTTAATTACCCAGAGCGTATCTTCGTAAGTTTGATATTGGTATTTTGAGCCAGCAATTACGTAATTGTTATCATGATCAACAGCAACAGCCCTGCCAATGGCACCTCTTGCACTATCAGGTATGAAAACCTTTGTCCAGAGAGTATCAACTTCCCCGTAGAGAGGAAGGCTCAGGAGTACCAAGAGGAAAATTTTCTTCATTTTTTCACCTCCTTTTACAGGCAGAATTTTAATCACCCCCTGTTACATGGTTGTTAACAAATTGTTACAGCGTGGGAGAGAGGGCAGAGGAGTGGATCCTCTGCTGAGGTATTTTCAAAAATTATAGTTACCAAAATTCTGACCACATTGAAAGTCATTATTCAAAAGATTATTCCTCTCCACACACAGAATTTACCCACTTAATGCAAAGAACCTCCTCTCCCCGCATAAATTCTTTGCGGGGAGAGGATTGTGGTGAGGGGCAACATCAGAAAATCATTCCTTAAAATTCAAAGCATGATGTTCCCACTCTCCCCTTGACGACCAAGACCAAACCCTATAATTAATACACTCAAAAAATTTGAGTGGAGGATGATAGGATGAGACTGGACAGGTTTACTGAAGGTGCACAGGAAGCGCTGGAGCTCGCGCAGAACGCACTTGTTAAATTCAAACACAATCAGCTGGATACAGAGCACATTTTTTACGGTCTTCTTTCTCAGGAGGATGGGGTTGTCCCCAAAATTTTCGAGAAAATCGGTGTGTCCCCTTACGGTGTGAAAGACAGGATTGCCGACGCTCTGAGGAAGATTCCTGTGGTGGAGTACAGCTACGGGACACCTGCACAGATTTACATTACTCCCCGGGCCCAGAGGGTTCTTGAGCAATCCTTTGAAGAGGCAAAGACCCTCAAGGACGAATACGTGGCATCGGAGCACATTCTGCTTGCCATTGTCGAGATTTCAGATGGAGCATCCGGTCGCATTTTACGGGAATTTAACATTGATAAAGAAAAAATTTACCAGGCACTTTACGAGATTCGAGGAAGTCAGAGGGTTACAGAGCCCAACGCAGAGCAAAAGTACAATGCCCTCGAAAGATATACGACAGATATCACAAAGCTTGCAGAGTTGGGTAAGCTCGACCCTGTGATTGGTAGAGATGAAGAAATCAGACGTGTGGCTCAGATTTTGATGAGAAAAACCAAAAATAACCCGGTGCTCATTGGTGAGCCTGGAGTGGGGAAAACCGCAGTAGTCTATGGTCTTGCGCAGCGGATAGTTGAGGGCAATGTGCCTGATCCCCTCAAAGACCGTCGGATTCTGCAGCTCGACATCGGTGCCCTACTTGCTGGATCAAAATTCAGGGGTGAATTTGAGGACAGGCTCAAAGCAGTGATTGAGGAAATTAAGAAAATGCAGGACAGGGCCATTCTTTTTATTGATGAGCTTCACACAATTGTAGGGGCCGGTGCCGCAGAAGGGGCTGTGGATGCAGCTAACCTTTTAAAGCCCGCTCTCGCTTCAGGTGAGCTGAGGGTTATTGGTGCCACAACCCTTGACGAGTACCGCGAGAGAATCGAAAAAGACGGTGCCCTCGAGCGAAGATTTCAGCCTGTATTTGTGAAGGAACCAACAGTTGAGGAAACCATCGAGATTCTTAAAGGTTTAAAGGAGAGGTTTGAAAAACACCACGAGCTGAAGATAAAGGATGAGGCCCTTGTTGCAGCGGCAAAGCTTTCAAATCGGTATATAACCGGTAGAAAACTGCCGGATAAGGCCATTGACCTTTTAGACGAGGCCTGCTCCGCTGTGAGGATCAAGCTATCAGAGATGCCCGATGATATAAAGGAACTCAAAAAGGAGATTGATAAGCTCACAGAGGAAGGGAAGCTGGCAGCTCAGTATAACGACCTCGAGAAGGCTGCGAAAATCAAGGAAAGGCTCGATAAGCTCATGGAAGAGTACAACAGAAAGCGTGAAGAATGGATTTCAAAAGCCGGTGTTGATGATGTGGTTGACGAGGAAGATGTGGCAGAGGTGGTCTCAAGATGGTCTGGAGTTCCTGTTACAAGGCTTCTTGAGGATGAGGCAATCAAACTCCTTCGCATGGAGGATGAGCTTAAAAAACGGGTAAAAGGCCAGGACGAGGCAATCCACGTAATTTCGGAGGCAGTTCGAAGGGCAAGGGCAGGGCTTTCTGATCCCAATAAGCCAACTGGTGTATTTCTGTTCCTCGGCCCAACAGGTGTGGGTAAGACCCACCTTGCCCGTCAGCTCGCGTGGTTTCTTTTTAACGACGAGAACGCACTTCTAAGGATAGATATGTCTGAATACATGGAAAAGCATGCGGTCTCCAGGCTGATAGGTGCACCACCGGGGTATATTGGGTTCGAGCGTGGTGGCCAGCTCACTGAAGCGGTGAGAAGGAGACCGTATCAGGTGATTCTATTTGACGAAATTGAAAAAGCACATCCTGATGTATTTAACATCATGCTCCAGATTTTTGATGCTGGAAGGCTAACCGATGCCCAGGGTCATGTGGTGGATTTCAAGAATACGATTATCATCATGACCTCGAATATCGCGTCGGATGCGCTCCTGAGAAGAGATTTGAGCGAAGAGGAGCGACGTGAAGCACTCGAAAGGGAGCTGAGACGCTACTTCCGGCCGGAATTTTTGAATAGAATTACTGAGATAGTGGTATTTAAACCACTTGGGATTGAGGAGATCAAGGAGATTGTTGACCTCGAGCTTGAGACTGTAAGAAAGGCCCTTGCTGAGAAGAATATCAGGCTTGAGGTGGATGACACAGCACGGGAATTCCTCGCGCGAAAGGGTTACAGTGAGGAGTTTGGTGCACGTCCTCTAAAGAGGACAATTGAAAGGTTGGTTGCAAATGAGCTTTCAAAGATGCTGATATCCGGCAAACTCCGCGAAGGCCAGACAGTAAAAATCTCTGCTGATGGTGAGAAGTTGGAGTTTGAGGTGGAGTAGAGTGGTAGTTGGGAAAATTAAGGTCTTTGAACGTGTTTGAAGATGTAGTTTTTAATTAGTGGGTGCCGCGCACTTCGTGCGCGGCACCCACTAAAAAGTGGTCCCATCAGAATAAGAGAACTCTCAATTTGAAATATCGACTCATGATTTGACACTTTGTAAACCTCCAAATATGTGCCCTGCCCCGCGCGAAGCGCGGGGCAGGGCAATGGGAGGAGGCATTCCGCTTGAAAATTTATAAAAACTCAAAATGTAACTTATCTTTTCCCCTCTCTACAATGAATTTACATAGAAATAAGCCGAGCCTAAAATTTAGATGATATCTCTGACCGGGCCGTCTTCATTAATTTTAAGCCGAAAAACATAGAATCATCACTTGATGGTGGGGCAATTACTTGCGGAGAAATTAGACCCCAAAAATTAAAAAGTCCCTTCCCCCACTTGCAAAGCAAGTGGGGGAAGGTTAGGATGGGGGTATTCCACTTGAGACATTTAAAATTCAAGATGTAATCTTTATCTCAAGTTCTTTTCCATATTCTTTTAAAAGCTTGGCTTTAATGCCCCAAAAATTTCGTTCCATGGCTTACAGCACCCTTTCTTCCACACGTTTCACAAATTTGCCCCCGAAGACGAGATTGACAATTTCCCCTCCTTCCCCGGGGAAGGAGGGGTTAGGGGAGAATGGGGATTAACACATTTAAATCGTCACTCCTAAATGATACTCAAGATACTCTTTTAAAATCTTCTCAACTCTGTCCCTGTCCGTAGCAAATTTTGCCACTTGGTTAAAATCCTTTTCTTCAAGGAAAATCAATGCCTTTCGTTTCCCCTCACTTATCCTGATGGGAGAGTCAATCTCCTTTGCACAATTACTGCAAACCACACCGCCGAGCGTAGCTGAAAAGAATCCAAGCTCCTCTTCCCTCCCGCAAACCACACACCTTCTCAAAATGGGGGAAAGCCCCATGATTTTCAGGAATTTTAGGATAAACGAAAACTGGAGCACCTTCCCGTTTTCGGATGTATCAAGTATCTCCAGGAAATTTTGAAGAAGGTGAAAGATTCTCTCACCACCCGGACCTTCATGAACGTAGTTGTCAACAATATTGAGCACAGCGGATACTATTTTCTGAAATTCCATATCCGTGGCACGCTTGAAAACCTTGATAAGATGGGCCTCTTTGATGTTGTAAACCTCTTTCTTAGGGTGAACATAAATGACGAGGTCAGAAATAGCATAGGGCATAATTTTTGCTCGGGTGGATGACTTCAATCTTCTCGCTCCCTTTACCGCGATTTTCACCTTGCCCAGCTTCTCTGTAAGTAAAATTGCTATTTCCGAGCTCTCACCAAACGGATAATTTTTTAATAGAATAGCCTTTGTTCTCACAATCGCCATCTAAAATAACCTCCGGCTGAAAAACTCGGCCCTTCCTCGCTGGATTCTGCAATTTTTAGTCTGATCCCAAAGTTTTTACTCGTCTTTTTAAACATCAGGTAAGCTCTTGAGAGTGGATATCTTGTGCTTACATAATCCCTATACCACACCCCTTTCTCGATAAGATTTACAGTACCAGTGGAATCTGGATTAAGGATGCCGAATCCGAGTGTGATACAGCGATGTGTGAACTCTAAACCTGCAAAGTGACCGGCCCCGGGACTTCTGAAGCCCAAGAACACTTTCGCAGAGTCCAGCTTATTTGAAATCTCAATCGAAATTTTTCTCCAGGTGATATCTGAATAATTTGAGGAGGTGAAAGTGAGCGTGAAGGGCTTATCTAAGAAAACTGAAAATTTCTCTGAATGCTTTACCTCTGGAGCAAGGAACTCTGCCTTTGAGTAAAGCTGAATATAGGCAGGACCAAGGGATGTCCCACCGCTTACTGATAGAAACGGCTTCAATGTGTCACCGTTAGGTGATATAAAGTTTTTAAAGTATCCTGCTTTTAACCTTGCCCTAAAATCAACGATACGGTAATAAGAATAAAATAAAGCTCCCCAAGACTTTTCATTGCTTATGGCAAAATTTACTGCAAAACGGTGACCACGCCCGGATTTCTCAAAGGCAAGTCCGGCGTATTCATTATGGCTCTTAAACCACCATAAAGCGATGAATTTTATAGGGACAAGCGAAAGATAATAGGAGTTGTCACCTGCGTAAAGTCTTACAAACCTGACATCTGCAAAGACAGAAGGGTTTTCTCCGCTTCTTGAGTAAAGGCCTGGTCTTGCCCTTGACACAAATGGATTCAATTTGAAGTTGCCCGCTTTGATATAAAAATAGCCCTTCTTACCATAAAAGCTGTATTTCAGTAGAGAATCCCTTCTCCATACACCAATGTGCAAAGGGCCAACCGCTGTTCTAAAACTGTAAATTTTTTTATTCTTATAAATTGCACCAGAGATTTTGAGGTATCTTATGGCCAGATTTGAAAAATATATGTAGGGCCTGAGGAGATTGGTTGTTATCGGATCTATCATGGTCCTTCTCTGAAAGTCCTCGAAGTTTTTAAATGGTCTAAGTTTGATAATGAGGTCAACCTGATCAGGAGTGAGAAATGGCAACTCCATCAGCTCATATCTTGGAGCAAAATTTATATTTACAGGATTTTCCGCAAGATAATCAAAATCAGTGGAAATTATTGCCAGAAGCAACGCAAATACCATTAAAATAGTATTAACTTATCCCCCTTTTAATTCAACACATTCCCAAAGCCTGTTCGAAAAATCTGAATTAAAGAATCATTAATAACTACAAAGTGTTAGGTCCTAAAATACATGGCTGCTTCACGTAAAAAGTTTTTCCTCCCCCCACATAAATTTTTTGTGGGGGAAGGATGAAAGGAGAGGGGGCACATCAGAAATTCTTTATCAGAAATCAATATTTTTCTCTTTGTGGAGGATGGTCGTGGTGAGGTTTTCATCTTTCAAATTTCCAAATGGAAAGCCCGTTCCCATCACACTTCCCCACATGCTGCGCAGGTAGTGAGGTTATACATCTTTCCACATGTTATGCAAGTTAAAGAGAAATAGTAACTTATAACGCAAACATCAATCCTGGAGTTAGAGTTGTTTATACACTCTCGGAGCCTGTTTGAATATTCTAAAATATTCCTCTCCCCGCATAAATACTTGCAGGGAGAGAAGCAAGGAGAGGGGCTACATACTTCAATCTTTCTGGATAAAATAAATAATCAAACACTCTTGTCCAACCAGCTATAGAATATTTTCATCTTAAATTTTAATTTCCAGGCGGATCATCATCTTCTAAAATCTTTTCCCACTTGATTCGCAAGTGGTAGAGAGGCCTGAGGACAGGGTGTACCGCAGAATTTCATAATTTCTATTCTCACCTGCCAGATTTTTCTGAATTGGGTTATTTACCGAAATCTGATTCTTAGCTATCACAGAAAATTTAGATATTTACAAAACTTAGACGACCCTCTTTACAATTTCTGTACCCTTGTGATATAATGCGTTAGGCTCTTAAAAAAGCAGGGGGGAGCTCAAGGAAATCCTAACAGACGGGGATTCCCCTCTGCCTAATTTGCGATTAAAAGTTATGACAAAAAGAGAAAAACTTCCCCCTTATGTGGCCGGAGGCTGCCTTTTTGGTTATGACTATCCAAATTAAAATTCCTAACCCCTCGATGAAAAAGAAGATTGAAGGTATCTTGCAAAGCTCGGTCGAAATCTTAAAATATTATCGATGAGCAAGGTAATTGAAATTTATAGAATACTCAAAGATAAACTTGGTGAAGAGGAGGCTCGTGTAGTTGCCGAAGCCTTTGAAGAGCTTGGTGGTGTCCGCAAAGACATTGCTACAAAAGAGGATATTAACAAGTTAAAGCTTGAAATTAAACAACTTGAAAAAGAATTAAAGGGAGAAATCAGAAGCCTCGATAACAGGATATGGTGGATTGTAGGAGTAATCCTCGTTCAATGGCTTTCTCTCATGATTGCAATTGTATTTAGGTGATTTGAAAGGCATTGGGCTTCAGATGGTCATTAATTAATGTGCGGAACAGATTAAATCCAAAATGCATAAGTATGAGATGGTGATTTATTGGAGTGAGGAGGATGGGAAATTTATCGTTGAGGTTCCAGAACTTCCGGGCTGTATGGCCGATGGCGATACTTATGAGGAGGCTTTGGCAAATGCCAAAATAGCTATTGAAGAGTGGATCGAAGTAGCTAAAGAGCTTGGAAGAGAGATTCCTAAACCGAAGGGAAAGTTGGCATATATATAGATAAAAAACGAAGAAGCTCAGAGGATTGAGACTATTCAAAATTTTTTGGGATAGCTTCTTTTTGCTATAGTCATATTCACTCCAACTTGCGGGATAATTAAACTTGTTCCCTCCCGTCTGCAGGAGGGGATTAAGGGGAGGGTATCCCCTTGAAAAATATTTATATTCTGATAAAATTTAACCGATGAGTAAACTAATTGAAGTTTATAAAATATTCAGAGATAAAATTGGCGAGGATGAGGCTAAAATTCTTGTCGAAGCTATTGAAGAAAGCAGAATGGAGAGGGGTAATTATATTACACGCGAGGAGTTTAAAGAAGAATTCCGCATTTTAAGAGAAGAAGTTAAGTCTGACATTCAGTCTGTTAAAGAGGAGCTATCTAACCGGATGGATAAAATTGAGGCTCGACTCTGGTGGCTCATTGGGCTTTTTATAGCACAGTGGATAACAGTAATTATTGCCTTATTCAGAAAATGAAAACGCTGCCGACCAAAATACCCTCAAAATAATGCAAGATTCAGAATCTTTCGGAAGTCGAACAAAGGGGATTAAAAATTCCACTCATTA
Organism: Caldifarciminota bacterium; assembly: GCA_026991055.1. GTDB lineage: Bacteria > Hydrothermota > Hydrothermia > B15-G9 > WFZT01 > WFZT01. The sequence continues at coordinate 8,702 of JALXCE010000117.1, forward strand.
GAGTAATGAATTTGAGTTATTCTTTTCCCATAAGAGATCATTAAACCTTTACCCCTCCCGCTTGCGGGAGAGGATTAAGGAGAGGGCCTTCTTTTTAAGAAAAATATAAAGTCTTCAGTATGAGTATCCTATCCATGAGGTTTATTAGAGATATAAGGAATTTAAACCAAACTTAAGAAATAAGCATGCATTTAAAAATTATTTCTATAGTTGGAGCAAGGCCTCAATTTATGAAGGCTGCGGTTGTGTCCGAGGAGCTGAGAAAAGCAGGGTCCAATGAGATACTTGTCCATACCGGTCAACATTACGATTTCAATATGTCTGATGTGTTCTTTCAGGAACTAAATCTTCCTGCTCCAGATTATTATCTCGGTGTGGGGTCAGGTACTCATGGCGAGCAGACAGGTAAAATGCTCATTGAGATAGAAAAAGTTTTGCTTAAAGAAAATCCTGACCTCGTTATTGTTTATGGAGATACAAATTCCACGCTTGCCGGAGCACTTGCTGCAGCTAAAATGCATATCCCGGTAGCGCATGTCGAGGCGGGATTGAGAAGTTTCAACCGTGAAATGCCGGAAGAGATAAACCGGGTTTTGACTGATCATGTGTCGACCTTGCTTTTTGCTCCAACGGAAGCGGCTGTCGAGAACCTTGAAAAAGAAGGTATTAAAGATGGAGTATATCGTGTTGGAGATGTAATGTTCGATCTTGCTTTGAGGGTCTCAGAGATTGTGAATGACGAGGAAGTTCTTTCGAAATATGGCCTTGAACCGAAAAACTATCTCCTTGTAACAGTACACAGAGCGGAAAATACCGACAAAAAGGAGAACCTTTGGGAAATAGCAAAAGCGTTGAATTTTCTTGCGTCCCAGGGTGTGAATGTTTTCTTTCCAATCCATCCAAGAACTAAGAACGCGCTGAATCTGCACAGGATAGAGTTGGAGGATGAGGTTAAAGTTGTCCCTGCGGTTTCATACATGGAAATGATTGCCCTGGAGAAAAATGCAAAAGTTATTCTCACCGACTCGGGTGGCGTGCAGAAAGAGGGCTATTTTTTCAGAGTCCCCTGTGTTATACCACGAAATGAGACAGAGTGGGTTGAGCTTGTCGATGCTGAATGGAATGTCCTCGCAGGTCATAGCGCTGAAGTGATATCAAAATTGGTCATTGATTTATGGGAAAGAAATGGCCAGATCACACAGCCATGGGAACCTTTTTACGGAGATGGCGGTGCAGCTAAAAAGATTACTAACATTATCTATGGGTTAGAAACTTGACTTAATTTTTGAGCACATACTCAAAAGCCAAAGGAGTGACATCGTGAAAAAAATACTTGTAACTGGAGCGGCGGGATTTATCGGCTGGAAAACCTCTGAAAAACTGCTCGAGAAGGGGTATGAAGTTGTCGGCGTTGATAACATGAATGACTATTACGATGTCAGACTGAAAGAATGGCGTTTAAATCAACTAATACCTCACCAAAATTTCAACTTCTATAAGATCGACATTGAAGACAGAGATGCTTTAAAAGAACTTTTTAAATCCAACAAGTTTGATGCAATTATCAATTTGGCCGCGCGCGCTGGTGTTAGATATTCTATTGAGAATCCATATATTTACTATACGACAAATGTCATGGGAACATTGAACTTGCTTGAACTCGCTAAGGATTTCGGTGTGCCCAAGTTTGTGCTTGCCTCAACATCATCCCTTTATGCCGGCCAGCCGATGCCGTTCAAAGAGGATTTGCCAGTCAATCAACCCATATCGCCGTATGCTGCTTCCAAAAAGGCGGCTGAGGTTTTATGTTACACATATCACTACCTATATGGAATTGATGTGACAGTGCTTCGCTATTTCACCGTTTACGGCCCTGCAGGGCGACCGGATATGAGTATCTTTAGGTTTATTAAATGGATAATGGAAGATAAACCCGTCCAGATTTATGGTGATGGCACACAGAGCCGTGATTTTACCTATGTTGATGATATCGCAGAAGGAACGATTAAAGCTTTAAAACCACTCGGCTACGAGATAATCAACCTCGGTGGCGGAAAAAATCCTATATCTTTGAATAGGGTTATCGAACTGATTGAGCAATATACAGGTAAAAAGACTCAAAAAATTTACTCTGACTTCGTAAAAGCTGATTTAAAATCCACATGGGCAGATATAAAAAAGGCTGATATATTATTGGAATGGAGGCCTGAATTATCATTTGAAGAGGGACTTAGAAGAACGACTGAATGGTTTTTTAACAATTGGGGAGAAATTAAAAGATTTGAATTAACGGAGAAATAAAATGAGCAGGAGAATTGCAGTTATTGGAACAGGATATGTGGGCTTGGTCACAGCAGTTGGGCTGGCAGATTTTGGGCATTATGTGATAGGGGCTGATATTGATGATGGTAAAATAGATAGACTTAAAAGGGGTGAAATACCGATATATGAGCCAGGACTTGAAGAATACTTTCGTAGAAATGTTGAAGCTGGAAGGTTGAAATTTACAACAGATGTATCAGAAGCTCTAAAAGAATCAGAAGTTATTTTCATTGCAGTTGGAACTCCTTCAAAAGATGATGGAGATGTAGATTTGAGTTATGTATACAACGCTGCGCGAACTATTGGCGAAAATCTCTATGGTTACAAGGTGATTGTTATTAAGAGCACTGTCCCTGTGGGAACTAATAAGGAAATAAGAAATAGATTGGTTAAGGAGTTTAAAAAGCAGGATTTTGACGTAGTGTCGAATCCGGAGTTCCTTCGCGAAGGCAAGGCGGTTCACGATTTCTTTCATCCAGACAGAATTGTAATTGGAACTGAGAGTGAAAGGGCCAGAGAAATAATGAAGGATATTTATAGACCTCTTTATCTTATTGAAACTCCCTTTGTCTTTTGTAATCCAGAAACAGCTGAGTTAATAAAGTATGCGAGTAATGCTTTCCTTGCTACAAAAATTACATTTATTAATCAGATTGCAAATCTTGCAGAGGAAGTTGGGGCTGATGTCCATGTAGTTGCAAAGGCGATGGGAATGGATGGTAGGATAAGTCCGAAATTTTTGCATCCGGGTCCTGGCTTTGGAGGAAGTTGTTTCCCAAAAGATACAAGAGGGTTGGTAAAAATGGGGGAGAGATATGGTGTTGATATGAGCTTAGTTAGAGAGGTTATAAGGGCTAATGAAATGCAGAAGGAGCGAATATTACAAAAATTAAAGAAACATCTTGGAAATCTTAGGGATAAAAAGATTACAATCCTTGGTGTTGCGTTTAAGGCTGAAACTGATGATGTTAGAGAATCTCCAGCTATTTACATTGTTGACAGATTAATTGAAGAAGGAGTCCATGTGGTTGTAACAGACCCTGAAGCACTTGAGAATTTTGAAAAAATTTTTGGCGATAAAATAGAATATTCGGAGAATATTTGTAATTCTACAATTAGTAGTGACGCTATTGTAATATTAACTGAGTGGAATGAGTATAGGGGGATAGATTTAGAAAAAATCAAATCTAATATGAAAGGGAGATTAATAATTGATGGTAGAAATGTTTTAGATATAAATCAGGTCATGAAGTATGGTTTTGTTTATGAGGGAATTGGAAGAAAATCTGAATGAACTGTGTGATGTACGTAGAAACTAAAACAAGATCCATAATTAAGGCTATTTCATGGAGAATACTCGCTACTCTCACCACTATGACCCTGGTTTATCTGTTTTTTCACAGACTGGATCTCGCTGCGGCAGTTGGTGTTCTCGAGGCTTTCATTAAAATGGTTGTGTATTTTTTGCATGAGAGAGTCTGGAATAGAATAAAATATGGCAGGAAAGAGATTCCGTCTTTCGTTGTGTGGTTTACAGGATTACCGTTATCAGGTAAAACGACTATAGCAAATCTTGTGTATGAAAAACTAAAGAAAGACGGCATTAAGGTGCAAAGATTGGATAGCAAAGACGTACGTTCCTTATTCCCTGAGGTTGGATACACCAGAGAGGAGCGCAACAGGCATATTAAAAGGGTGGGACATCTTGTAAGCATTCTTGAAAGGCAGGGAGTTTCAAGTGTAGCGTCGTTTATCTCTCCCTACAAAGAGAGCAGGGAATTTGTTAGAAAACTTGTTAGGAACTTTGTTGAAGTGTACGTTAAAGCTTCAGTTGAAGCATGTATGAAAAGAGACAAAAGTGGTTTATATGAACGTGCAATTAAAGGAGAGATAAAAAATTTTACAGGGATTTCTGATGTATATGAGGAACCTGTGAAACCAGATATAGTTCTGGACACAGAGAAAATTTCCCCGGAAATTGCTGCCGGAATTGTTTACGATTATTTGAAAAATAGATTCATAAAAAACGGGAGGTTATAATTGGCGGAAGTCTATTGGCATCCTCATAAAGTAACCAAGGAAGATCGTCAAAAAATAAAGGGACATAAGTCAGCCGTGATATGGTTTACAGGTCTATCGGGCTCAGGAAAATCTACACTCGCAAATGAATTAGAATATAGACTCCACAGCCTTGGAGTCCATACTTACATGCTGGATGGAGATAATATAAGACACGGCTTGAACTCTGATCTCGGTTTTTCACCTGAGGATAGACAAGAAAATATAAGGAGAATTGGAGAGGTGGCGAAGTTGTTTGTCGATGCTGGATTGGTCGTGCTTGTATCCTTTATATCGCCTTATAGAAGGGACAGAAATAGAGCTCGTTCTCTTGTGGAGCCTGGTGAATTTATAGAAGTGTATGTGAAGTGTCCCCTGGAAGTCGCTGAGCGGAGGGATCCCAAGGGATTGTATAAGAAAGCACGTGCCGGGATAATCCAGGAATTTACAGGTATTTCAGCTCCATATGAGGAGCCTGAAAATCCAGAGATTGTTGTTGAAACTGATAAGTTGAGCGTGGAGGAAAGTGTCGAAAAGATTTTTAAATACCTTCTTAATAATGGAATATTGAAGGAGGATGCACAAAAATGATTGAACCACATGGAGGAAAACTTGTAAACCGAGAGGTGTACGGAGAAGCTCGAGAAAATATACTCAGGGAAATGGAAAGTCTCCCGAGGGTTGAGATTGAGGAGCGGTTCGTTTCTGATTGTGAGTTGATTGGAAACGGTGCATACAGTCCACTGGAGGGCTTCCTGTCCAAAGATGAGGTGATGAGTGTTCTTGATAACTTGAGACTCCCTGATGGCACTGTATGGAGTATCCCTATTGTCCTACCGGTGGAAGGAGATGTATGGAACAAGGTGGAAGTAGGTGATAAAGTCGCATTGTGGTCTGTAAGAGAGAATAAACCAATTGCCTTGCTTCAGGTGGAGGATAAATACACTCTTAATATCGACTACTTCACAGAAAAGGTTTTCAAGACATCTGATGTTGCTCATCCCGGCGTGAAATGGTTCAAAAATAGCTCAGGTAGGTTTTTGGGTGGCAAAATAACCCTTGTTAATAGACCAGCTCGTGAAAAAATAGACTCTTCATATTATCTTGATCCAGCTGATACAAGGAAGGTGTTTGAAGAAAAGGGCTGGAAAACGATTGTAGCTTTCCAGACGCGTAATCCTATCCACAGGGCACATGAATATCTTATTAAAACTGCTCTTGAATCACATGATGGGGTTCTTATCCATCCAATTGCGGGGGAAACCAAACCAGATGATGTCCCTGCTGATGTGAGAATGAAATGTTATGAAGTTTTGATTGATAATTATTTTAATAAAGACCATGTTTTCCTTTCCGTTCTTCCAATGGCAATGAGATACGCTGGTCCTCGGGAGGCTTTGCATCATATGATTGTCCGAAAAAACTACGGATGCACACACATGATTATGGGAAGGGATCACGCAGGTGTTGGAAATTACTATGGCACCTATGAAGCTCAAGAATTTGTAAGCAAATTTGAGGATGAAATAGGGATTAAGGCTATCAAATTTGAGCATGCTTTTTATTGCACGAAGTGTGGAAATATGGCAACAAAAAAGACATGTCCTCATCCTTCAGAGTTTCATATTTTCCTCTCGGGGACAAAAGTTAGAGCTATGTTAAGAGAAGGGAAGCGGCCCCCAGTTGAATTTTCAAGGCCAGAAGTAGCGGATGTGCTTGTTGGATTTTACCATAAGAACAATGATTGATTTTGAAAGAGTGATAAAAATAGCTGAAGGAGCCGGGGATATTATTCTGGATATTTACGAGAATCAGCATGATTTTGGAATAGAGAAAAAATCTGACTCAAGTCCACTTACTATTGCTGATAAAAAGTCTCACGAGTTCATAAAGTCCAGGTTAATGGAGATGACTCCCGATGTGCCAATTCTCTCAGAAGAAGGGAAAGATATTCCCTACGAGATCAGGAAAGACTGGAATCTATTCTGGCTCGTTGATCCGCTGGATGGGACAAAAGAATTTATCAAAAGAAACGGGGAGTTTACAGTTAATATTGCTTTAATTAAGGATAGATCCCGATATTTGGAGTTATCAATGTTCCGGCCCAGAAAACTACATACTTTGCTATCAAAAACGAAGGGGCTTATAAAAAAACAGAAAATTCAATAGAGAAGATCAATGTGAGCAATTTTGATCTCTATAATATTCGAGTAGTTGCAAGTAGATCACACATGAATGAGGATACAAAAACATTTATCGAGAAACTTGAGAGGAAATATGGTAATGTTATAGTGGTTTCAGCAGGAAGTTCGCTGAAATTTTGTTTTGTTGCCGAAGGTAAAGCGGATATTTACCCTCGATTTGGTCCAACAATGGAATGGGATACAGCAGCTGGTCATGCTATTGTGGAAGCAGCTGGAGGAAAAGTGATCACTTATTTATCGGGCGGTGAAATAATTTACAATAAACAAATCCTTAAGAACGCATTCTTCTATGTAGCAAATGATAGACAATTTTCATACATTTAAAAGATATTTAATGGCAGATTTATATCGTCAAACTGGGGGTAATACAAAGTTTTTAAATTTTGTGAAAAATTTATTATTTGGTATAGGATTTAAGTATTGTTTCTATTTACGATTATGCAATTATTTGTATAATAAAAGTCGTATAATATTTCTTTATAAACCAGCATACTTTTTGGTTAAAAAATTTATTGTTAGACATTTGAGTTTTAAATACGGTTTCTCCATACCATGTGAAACTAAGATCGGTCCGGGGTTATATTTAGGACACTTTGGTTCCATAATTGTTAATAAAAATGCAGTAATTGGGAAAAATTGTAATTTGAGTCCAGGGGTAGTGATTGGTCAGATAAATAGAGGTAAAAGAAGGGGTGTCCCTACTATTGGGAGCAATGTCTATATAGGACCAGGTGCAAAAATATTGGGTAATATAATTGTCGGCAACAATGTTGCTATTGGTGCGAATGCGGTGGTTATAGATGATGTGCCCAATAATGCTGTGGTTGTTGGTATACCTGGAAAAGTAATATCATTTAAAGGTAGTGATGGTTATGTGAATTTTACAGATTGGTAAAGTAAGCAAACTTAGGAGGATAAAATATATGGAAAAAGTTTTGATTACAGGTGGTGCAGGATTTATAGGTTCACATCTTTCAGAATATTTTCTTCAAAAAGGATACGAAGTATATATTATTGATGATTTATCCACAGGAAGTATAAGAAATATCGAGCATTTGAAAAGTAATCCTAAATTTTCATATACGCTCGACAATGTTTTGAATAAATCTATTATGTTGGAACTAATTGATAAAGTTGATTATATCATTCATCTTGCTGCAGCTGTTGGAGTAAAGCTAATAGTTCAAAGACCGGTTTATACAATTGAAAATAATATAGAGGCAACAAAGGTAGTTTTAGAATTAGCCTCAAAGAAAATGAAACCAGTTTTAATAGCTTCAACCTCCGAGGTGTATGGGAAGTTAGATAAAGAACTATTCAATGAAAGAGATAATCTTGTATTAGGTTCAACTTATAATTTCAGGTGGTGTTATGCCGCTTCTAAAATTATAGACGAGTTTTTAGCTATAGCCTATTATAGAGAAAAAAGATTACCGACAATCGTAGTTAGATTTTTTAACACTATTGGCCCAAGACAAACGGGTCAATATGGTATGGTGGTTCCACGGTTTGTTAGACAGGCTCTTCGAGGAGAACCTATTACAGTTTATGGAAATGGGACCCAAAGGAGGTCTTTCACTTGGGTAGGGGATGTAGTATGGGCTATTGGAAAATTGATCCACGAACCCAAAGCATATGGGGATGTCATTAATATTGGACATGTCGAAGATATTTCGATTATCGATTTAGCCAAACAAATAAAAGAACTAACAAAGAGTAAATCCAAGATTGTTTTTGTTCCTTATGAAAAGGCATATGAGCCTGGCTTTGAAGATATGCCTAGGAGAAAACCAGATATTTCAAAGATAAATAAGTTAATAGGTTACAAACCTACAAAAAGTCTCCGAGAAATGTTGATTGAGATTATCGAATACGAGAAAAGGAACAGTGAGGAATAAAGATGCAAGATAAAGTTAATATAGTGGTGATAAAACCTCGAGGGAAAAAGTGGTGGAGTATAGAATGGCGAGAAATATGGAGATATAAGGATTTACTTTATTTTTTGGTCATGAGGGACATAAAAATCCTTTATAAACAAACGGTTCTAGGATTTACATGGGCCATAATACGTCCACTTTTAAGTATGTTTGTGTTTACGCTCATTTTTGGTAAATTGGCTAAATTGACAAGTGATGGTGTCCCATATGCTATCTTTAATTACACCGCACTGGTTCCTTGGACATATTTTTCTTCCTCACTTACAACTTCTACGCAAAGTTTAATTATGAATGTGAGAATTTTTACAAAAGTCTATTTTCCGCGACTTTTTATTCCGTTGACTCCAATTTTAGCAAAATTAGTGGATTTTTTTATAGCTTTTATTATTCTGATAATCATGATGGCTTGGTACCATATTTACCCAACAGTTAAAATTTTAATTATTCCTTATTTGGTTTTTCTTATGATTTTATTCTCTTCCGGAGTAAGTATGTGGCTTTCCGCATTAGCTATTCAATACAGAGATGTAAAGTATGGGGTTCAATTCCTGGCTCAGTTTCTCATGTATGCTGCACCAGTTGTTTGGTCTATTTCACTAATTCCACAGAAGTATAGACTTCTGTATGGATTGTACCCCATGGCAGGTGTCATAGAAGGATTTAGATGTTCACTGTTAAATACAAAGCCGATACCTTGGGATCTTATCATCAGTGGTACTATCAGTGCTTTAATTATTTTTATAACCGGATTTCTTTATTTCAGATGGAAAGAGCGCATTTTTGCTGACGTTGCGTAAAAGGGAACAATGAGAAACAACATATCGATAAAAGTTGAAAATTTGAGTAAAATTTACCGAATAGGCTTGAAAGAAGAAACGCCTGATACATTTGTTGGAGCGGTTAAAGGTTTTCTTTTAAGGCCTGTTGAGAATTTTAGAAGACTCCGTAAGTTATCTAAATTTAAGGAGATGGAAACTAAGGATGTTATATGGGCCCTTAGAAATGTTAGCTTTGAAATTAAAAAGGGAGAGGTTGTTGGAATAGTTGGAGAAAATGGGGCTGGCAAGAGTACTTTACTTAAGATTCTTGCTCGCGTTACAGATCCTACATCAGGTTATGCCTTATTATCCGGTAGAGTGGGATCATTGCTTGAGGTGGGAACAGGAATGCACCCAGAGCTTACTGGACGAGAAAATATATATTTAAGTGGAACTATATTAGGAATGACAAAAAAAGAGATTGATAATAAATTTGATGAAATTGTTGAATTTGCTAATTTATCTAAATTTATTGATACTCCTGTGAAGAGGTATTCCTCAGGAATGAAAGTAAGGTTAGGATTTGCGATAGCTGCCCATTTAAATACTGATATTCTCCTCGTTGATGAAGTACTGGCAGTTGGTGATCTCTCGTTTCAGAGAAAAAGTTTGGGTAAGATGAGAGATGTTGTAAGCGAAGGCAGGACTGTCCTATTTGTCAGTCATAACATGGCTGCTGTTCAGGCGTTGTGTCCCAAGACCATGCTATTACATTCTGGGAAAATAGTAAAAATTGATAGGACACCAGAAGTGCTTAAGGAGTATTTTAAATTAATGGGTAATAAAAATCCTAAAAATCTTGATAATTTAAAAAGAGAAGGAAATGGTAAAGTAAAACTTACTTCTTTAAAAATATACAATAACTTAGGTGATGAATTTAATTATGTGAGGTCAGGTGATGTAACAGTTATTGAATTTACACTTGAGAAATACGCTATAGTTAAAATTGTAGATATTGCGTTTAGATTTAGGGATTTATTTGGACAACTACTTTTTACATGTTCAACACAATTTACAGGGCAGACTTTAGAAATTAATTCCCAAAGACTCAGAGGGAAGTGTATTTTAAACAAGTTTCCCTTAGCTCCTGGGATTTATCACATAGGCTTCTGGGTTGCAGCGGACAGGGAAAGGGCAGATTATTTAGAGAAGGCATTGGAGCTTCAGGTGATTGAAGGAAATTTTTGGAAAGGAGGAAAATTACCCGTTGTAAGAAAAGACGGACCATTTTTGGTGGAACACAAATGGGTTTTTGAGGAGGAGAAAAATGGACAATAAAAAAGTAGTTTTTATACTTGGACTTGGACATTCTGGTGGAACGCTTTTAGGGAATATTTTGGATGTGCATCCAAGAATTTTACATATTGGAGAGATACCTGCTCCTTTTGTAAAGGGACACCGCTTTAGATGTTATTACTGCGGAGAAAAAAAATGCCCCATATGGGGAACATTAATTAAAGAGGATTTTGTTAGGACTATAGTTCATGATTTTCTTAGTTATAGAAAATCACAAAGTAGAATTGGTAAATTTTGGAGAAAGTATATACAATCTAAGAAAAACCGCGGTGGAGATCTGTATCTAAAAATATTTTCGGTCCTAAAAGGTGTGGACATAATCATTGATAAATCGTTGGATTTAAACTGGATCGAATACAATAGGCAAAACAACGAGTATAAGTCGCTATATATTCTATTAATAAGAGATTTTAGAGGCGTTATAGCATCCCGTAAAAGAAGAAGTAACGGTAAAGAACTTATTGATATTATTAGAACGGAGAAGTCTAAATTTAAAGATGTATTAAAATTTTATAGAAAACTACCTGCTAACAATAAAGAGATAGTTAGATATGAGGATCTTGTAATATATCCTGATTCAACATTGCTTAAGGTGGCTAATTTTTTGGGAATACAATATATTGAGGAATTTTTGGAGTATTACAAATATCCCCATCATATTATTGGAGGTAATAGAAATGTATTTCTTCAAGAACTAAATATAAAAGGTGAATCTTATAATCATTTATTAGATGACATAAGAGAAGAAGATGTTAAATATTACACAAAGATAAAAGGTTTTAAACTTGACGAAAGGTGGAAAGTTGAGTTAACAAAGGAAGAGATCCAATTAATTAATAAGAACTTTAATAAATACCTAAGGCAGTTCAATTATGAAATCAATCCATAGTAGAAAAATTTCAATAAGTATTATCATTTTAACAAGAGACAGAAGTGCATCTTTGAAGAGGACATTAAAATCGCTTATTGCTAATACGGAAAAGGTAAAAAATTATGAAATTATAGTGGTGGACAATATGTCTAAGGATGATACAAAAGTTGTTGCAAAACAATTTGGAGTTAAGTATGTTTATTGTCCATTGCCGGGTGTCAGTATGTGTAGACAAAAAGGAATAAATGAGGCTAATGGGGATATAATTTTAATGTTAGATGATGATTGTGTTCCTCAGAAAAATTGGATGATTTCTTTTTATAATAGATTATTAAATGATACCAAATTGGCTTTAGTGGGCGGGCATATAATAAATGTGGGTTTTTCAAAAGATAAAGAATACAAGGGAAGAGGGAAAATCGGGAAAAATGGGGTTAGTTATTTTGTCAAAGATCCAAAAGAAGCTGACTATTATGGTAGCGCTAATATTGCCCTTAGAAAATCTGCAGTTTTGTGTGTTGGTGGATACGACCCTATGTATAGAACTGGTGGCTATGAAGAAATAGATTTGATTACAAGATTAAAGGAACATGGGTTTAAAGTAGATTACGAACCCTATGCTGTGGTCTATCACCATTATGTAAAAACAAATTATAGACACAGTAGGCTTTTATATAGTGGACCTTTACCTCGATTATATTTTTATTTTAAATTTTACCGTCCCAGAAATCTTAAACAATGGCTTGATTTTATAAAATATGAATCAGGACTTTTTAGAGAAAATTTTACAAAAAGAGTAAAAGCATTAATCTGGGCTTTTTTACATTTAAACAGTAAAAAAATAAAGAATTCTCTAATTCTTTTCATCAATATGTTATTCCCATACATTGCACTCTTGTGGGTCATGGCAAAGGGATATAATAGGAGAAAATTGGAAAAATATTGTTATACGAAATGTGAGGTAAACGAGGAGGAGGTATGAAAATTGATGTTTTAATTATCGGTGGAGGCCCAACTGGCTTATCTATTGGCTATTTTCTTAAAAAGGAAAATAGAGATTTTATTATTCTTGAGAGGGAGGATAGAGTTGGTGGAATTAGTAAAAGTATAAAACTAAATGGCTCTATCTTTGATTTAGGTGGTCATTCTTTTCATACCCCATATCAAGAAGTAGAAGAGTTTGTAAAAAGCTTGTTACCTCTTGATGGATTGGAAAGAGATGCGCGTGTTCTGTTTAAGGATACTATGATCCCATACCCCTTCCAAAAATTTTTCTACTTATTACCATATTCCGAAATTGTTAGAGAATGTGAAGTTGGTTTGAAAAATAAAAAAGAGAAATATAAGAATTTTTCAAATTTCTATGAATATATCCTTCATACATTTGGTGATGGAATATCTAAATATTTTATGCTTCCGTATAATCAAAAACTTTGGGGTAGAAACCTAAAGAATATTTCTATTGAGTGGGTGAATGAAAGAGTAGCCGCACCTAAAGGAGTGCAAGAGGAATTTAAAAAAGATGGGAAGAGACGTCCATTGCAACCTAAAATGGTTGTTTATTATCCTCGAAAAGGTGGATTTGAAGAAATTTTTATTTCAATGAGCAAATCGTTTAAGGACAAAATTTTAGTAAATGAAACAGTAGAATATGTGGATTTAAAACAGAAATTTGTCGTTACATCAAAAAAACGAAAGATTTATTGGAATTTATTGGTTTCTACAATGCCTCTTATTGATTTTATCGATATCATTTTTGGAATAAGCGATTTTGAGAAAGATCACCTGTCAAGATTATCAAACGACCTCGAATATCTTTCTTTAAGATTAGATTTTTTTGTCATAAGAGGACGGCCTTATTCTTCATTGCAGAGAATATATTCTGCAGATTTTAAGATTCCACCTCATAAAATTGCATTTAATCATAATTCGTCTAATTATTTAAAGAGAATGCCGAACGAAGCAATAATTATGGAAACCTCTTTTTCTAAGGAGAAGCCTTTACCAGAGGATATAAATGTCAAACTAATTAACACACTAAAGGCTATTAAAGCAATTGCAACTGAAAGTGATATAATTTATCACGAACATCAATTTTTAAAATATGCTTATCCCGTTTATACCAGAAAAAGAGTAACGGCTCTTGGAATGATTAGGAAAATTCTAAAAAATTATAATGTATTTACAGTTGGAAGATTTGGTGGATGGGAATATATTAATTCTGATAAATGTATTAAAATAGGAATGAATTTTGTAAAAAGTTTGAAATAAAAGTATGTATGAAAAAAAATTAATAGGTTATTATCTAACAGATCATCCATTAAATGATTATAAAGACATTTTAGAAAAATTTTCATCTGCAACTATTGAACAGATTCAGGA
>JALXCE010000118.1 GCA_026991055.1 Caldifarciminota bacterium
GGTGATGGACAGCGACGTTCATTATATCCTTATAGTACTTTATGTGCTTTGCGAGAGGTTGCAGTATGGCTTTTGTATAAAGTGGGTGTTTTCTCATTACCTTTATATCCAGTTCGTCGTATGCCCCAAGTTTGTTTAGAATCTCGTCTGGTATTCCCATTTTACCAATGTCGTGCAGATATCCAGCCATCCTCAGTATATCAATGTCATGGTCTTTTAAGTTATATTTTTCCTTCCCAATTTTTTCCCCAATATAAACGGCGATTTCCGCCACGGATAGCGAATGGTCGCAGGTGTAGTTGTCCTTAAGGCCGAGGATTTTAAGAATGGTTAAGAAAATGTTCTCCTCGATTTCCCTTTTTTGCTCGCTCTTAAAGCTGTATCTGGTGGCAAGCTCGAGCATGAAGAGAAAGATTAGATAGAACTGGCGTTTCCTCGGCACTTTTGCGCTTCCTGCATTAAGCAGACCTTGCTTTATAATCGAGCCCTTACTAAGTTTCCTCGGCACTTTTGCGCTTCCTGCATCTCTTAAAATTACAAGGTAGGATTCTCCATCGAGTGTTATTTTTTTGAAAGGATACTTAGAATCCGATGCTTTTATACCTTTTTCAATTTCATCCTGTGTTTCGTTAAGGATTTCGATTGCCGTATTATCATTTAAATCAGAAGAGTATTTATAGATTTCTCCATTTTTGGATACCACATAAGAAATGTTGGCTTTCTCTTTAAAATCATCAAGTGTACTAAACATCAGATCCTCAGGAGATGATAATTCTACCACATTTTCAATTTTCTCTGAAGATTTCTCAAGAATGCTCCTTTCATTTTCTGCCTCGTTAACTTCGTTGTCCTTCCTTCTAATGCTTTTTTCATAAATAGAACCTGCGGCAACAAACACTAAAAATACCGCAATTGCTGAAATACTAAAATTCATTCTCATTCTACCTTTCACACGATTGAAATCGGCTTCCCACCTCAAACTTTCTCCCTCAGGCTTTTTGTATGATATGTTCAGCTGATAGTTGTCCCACTTTAATCCAACACTTTTGGGATAAAACACGTTTCCCGAGGAAAGGGGCATTAATGCAAGTTTCAACGATTTTTTACCGAATATTTCCTTAGACAATTGATCCATTAGACTGGAAACGTTGATTAATACAAACAAGAGTCCCATCCTCAGCCGTTTTTTCCCAAAAACCTTATAAACCGGTACGGAGACCAGTCCCCAGATGACACTGTCAACCCGCTCAGTAGTAGGATTGGGTATGTAAACGTACATCAAATTTTTGCTAATTTTCCCCTCGTGAAACTTTAATCCTTGAAGATCCAGGAATTCTAAGGAATGCTTGATTGTATCCAGTTTGGGAAAGAATAAAAAACATCTTTTGTTGATAGTGTCAAGATAATAGACTTTCTCAATGTAATTCCTTGTAGAAATGATTTTCCCAATGTTTTTGTACACAAAACTGCGGACGTTAACCCCTTTGGGGAGTGTACCAACAGAGTTGTTTAAGTCATAAGTAAGAAAATTGACCTGTTCCTTAAACCTTAATTTTAAGGTTTGCAAATTAGATTTAACCGTCTCCTCGTATTGCTCCTTAAAATAACTCTTGGTCTTATTAACCGAGTCCAGATGAAGATACCACATAAAAGATATAACCGGGAATGCCAGGGAAAAAAGCACTACTGTGCCAAGTCTAACTTCTAATAATTTTCCTAACCTTATTTTCTTTTCAAGAAGGGCCATAATATTCATTTTACAATCTTTTCAATGTTTACGAATTTATTAAAAGGTATCGTTATCTTTAGCGATTCGACCCTTTTAATATTCAGAGTGACCTCTACTCTCGAGGCATTCTCTATATAGATATCTTCTATTTTGCTTGTCCCTTTGAGAAATTCAATAGCTTTTTGAGCAGCCATCTCCCCCATGTATTCGAAGTCGAGCCCCACTCCACCAAACAATCCAAGCGAGGTAAAA
>JALXCE010000119.1 GCA_026991055.1 Caldifarciminota bacterium
TGAGAGTGGGACTTTCCTTTGTTAAAGCCATAGAGCTTGTATTCAAAATCCCTGTTGTCAGTGTGAATACCCTTGATGCTCTTGCCCACGAGATACCTTTTTGTCACGAAAATATGAAGGTTTATCCTATCATTGACGCACAAAAGGGACAGGTATATACAGCCGGGTACGAATGTAAAAACAGCCATCTTGAGAAATTTGAAGACTATAACATAAAAAAGCCCGAGGAGATTCCAGAAGGGGTATTTGTAATTGGTGGAGGCAGGGGGATAGAAAAATTCCCGCAAGCGATCAGAAAGAAATTCCCGTCTTCCCTTACAGTTGCTAGGCTGGGGCTTTTGAAGTATTTAAAAAGTGGTGCTGAGGATGTGGCTCTACTTGAGCCATTCTATTTGAGATTAACCGATGCAGAAGTCAGATTTGGAAAAACGGATAAAACTTATCCCATTGAAAAATGAGCACATAGACGAGGTCTATGAAATAGAACGGCTGAGTTATTCTAATCCCTGGACAAAATTCGGCTTCTATGCCGAAATCAGAAACCCCTTCTCCATGCCCTATGTATTAATTCTTGACGAGAAAATAGCGGGGTATATTGTACTCTGGGATTATGGTGAATCTTTACACATTGCCAATATAACTGTACATCCTGACTTCAGAAGGATGGGATTGGGGCGATATATGATAAGATTCGCAAAAGAGAAGGCGCGCGAATTGGGCATGAAGGCCATCACCCTTGAGGTGAGAAAGTCAAACGAGCCTGCCCGGCGTCTCTACGAGAGCGAGGGGTTTGTTGCCATTGGGGTGATAAAGGGTTATTATCCAGATAATCATGAGGATGCGGTGGTCTACAAATATGAGATGTGAATACCCTTATTGCGAAATCCAGCGTTTCTCACAAACCTGGCTGATGAAACTCATAGCACTTGTAGATGTCGGGATGATTTTATTCTTTCTTTACATCATGTACCAGCAGTTGGTTCTCGGCCATCCCTTTGGCAACCATCCAATGTCAAACACTGGTCTCATAGTTAGCGGCTTCATTGTGATAGCAATTTCGGTAGCGATTTTCGTGCTGCTTTACAGCATGGCATTAATAATTGAGGTCCGGGACGATGGGATATATTTCAAGCTTAAACCCTTTCATTCCAGTTATAACAGGATTTCGTGGAATGAGATTAAGGACATCGAGGTTGTGAATTATGGTTTCTTCCGATATGGCATAGGAGTTCACTGGGGACCCGGCTGGAAAGCCTACACATTGCTTGGCTCCAGCGCCATCAAAATTAAAAGAAAAGAAGGCTCAGACATCATTTTAAGTTCAATCCGTCCGAGGGAATTCCTGGACACAGTAAGGTCCTATCTGAACAGTTTCCAAGAGTAGAACTTGTTCGAACATTTCCAAACGCAAAAACTCCTCTCCCCGCGTAAATACTTGCGGGGAGAGGAGAAAGGTGAGGGGCTACATCAAAAATTTTTAAGAATTCATGCAGGGAGAATCTTCCTGAGGAACAAGTAAAAATAATGACTTCTGATAAACTCATCCACCAGAAATTCAAAATGCACTTGCTTGGTCGCCGATATTAAATTCCCCCTCCATAAAATTCCAGGTAAATTATTTTGTCGGAATCTCTTCCATTCCAAACTGCAGGCGGTAGAGATGATAGTAGAACCCTTTCTTTTTCATCAGTTCCTCGTGCTTCCCGGTTTCGATAATTTTCCCCTTGTAAATAACGATAATTTTGTCTGCCTTTTTGATGGTTGAGAGTCTGTGAGCAATTACAATGGAAGTTCTACCCGATAAAAGCTTCTCTGTGGCTCTCTGGATCACCGCCTCGGTCTCTGAATCCACACTTGATGTGGCCTCATCAAGGATCAGGATTGCAGGGTCAAAGGCGAGCGCTCGGGCAAAGGCTATAATCTGTCTTTCTCCCATGGATAAGTTGGCACCACGCTCCCCCACTTCATAGCGTTCCTTGAGTCTCTTCACGATGCGATCAGTTCCAATCATGGTTAGCGCTTCAAACACCTTATCGTCAGGAATTTCTGTATTCCAGAGCCTGACATTTTTATCAAGGCTGCCAGAAAAGAGGAAAACATCCTGCAGCACAAGGGCAAAGTTGCTCCTGTAAGATTCAAGGTCATACTCACGTACATCCCTGCCATCCACCCTGATCATTCCCTTCTGGTTGTAATAAAACCTCAGAATCAAATTAATGATGGTGGACTTCCCTGATCCCGTTGGGCCCACAATGGCAACGGTCTGGCCTGGCTTTACCTCAAAGGAGACACCCTTCAAGACCCAGTTTTCATCCTCATAGGCAAACCACACATCATCAAACTCGATATGCCCCTTGAGACGTGCCTTAATTGTACCAATTTTGGGCTCCGGCTTCTCGTCAAGAAGTTTGAAAATCCTCTCCGATGCCGCCATCGCCGACTGAAGAATATTGTATTTTTCCGCAAGGTCCATTATGGGCTTGAACAACTTTTCAATGTAGGTTAAAAATGCCACAAGCGCACCAAAACTTATAGCACTCCTGATAAGCTGGCCTCCACCGTACCAGAGAATTATCGCGATTCCAAGAGAATTGAAGATATCAATTAGGGGTCTGAAAACAGCAAAAACAATGAGCTGGCGAATGTTCGCAAGATAGAGGTCATGGTTTATTTTCTTAAACCCTTCAAACATCCTTACTTCCTGAACAAACAGCTTGATTATTCTTATTCCTGAAATGCTTTCCTGAAGATAGGCGTTTATTCGGGCAATTTTTGCCCTCACATCGCGGTAGGCCTCACGCACCTTTACCCTGAAGAAATACGTCACAATTACGATCAAAGGTGCGAGAGTGAGCGAAACAAGCGTGAGCCTCACGTTCATTTTAAACATTACAATCAGAATACCGGCAATTAGGAGGAAGTCTTTAAAAAGGTAAATCAAAACCGAGTTAAACATCTCGTTGATGGCAGCCACATCGTTTGTCGCACGCGTGACTATTCTACCCACAGGATTTTTGCTAAAGAAATCCACTGGAAGCTTGAAAATATGCCGCATTATGTCCATTCTCAGGTCATACATCACCAGCTGGCTCATGTACTGGAGAATATAAACCTGCGAGAAGGTGAAAATGAGATTTAAAAGGAGTATAACAAGAAAAATTAGGGCCACAATCTTAACGCCATTTATATCCTTTTGCCGCAAAATCTTTACATCTCGGGCCGGAATTTTCCTCAGATTTGAATAAGAAATTGCCCAGTACTTCTGACCTTTAATGAAAAGGGGCTCGTATTTATGGATAATTGACCTGACTTCGGCCCGGTTGGGGGACTTGTTAGGATTCAGGAGAAGGTATCTTTCCTCGGAGAGGACCTTTTTCTTTTTCAGATACTCCCTGTCCCACTTTTTGAGCTTACTCTCATCCAGAAATTCCTTTCCATCAAGCCTGTAAATGGCATGCTGATATTTCTTTAAAATTGTCTGTGCCTCTCTGTCCACCGTGGGATTAATCTCATGAAACCTCAGAACAATATACCTGTCAATCCCGATCTTTGTGAGATATGGAAAGGAAATTTCGAAGGCTGAGATGAACAAAAGAAGAACAAAAGAAACGGCGAGATATTTTTTGTATGGCTTAAGATACCCAATAAGCCTCTTAAAAATCTTCGAGTCATAAACTTTCCCTACCGTATCACTTGAAAATCCACCAAAGCCGTGCCTCATACCTGCTCTCCTGAAACGAGTTCTTCAAACCTCTGCATCTCATAAAAGTCGTAATAAATTCCCTTTTGCTCAAGAAGCTCCTCATGAGTCCCTGATTCTATGATTCTTCCATTTTCAAGCACGATAATCAGGTCCGCGTCCATCACAGCAGAGACCCTGTGTGACACCACTATACTTGTTCTCTCCTTCATAAACTCCCTTAAATTTGCGAGGATTTTTGCCTCCGTCTCAGCATCAACCTGTGAGAGGGCGTCATCCAAAATTAGTACCGATGGATTCACAAGAAGTGCCCTGGCAATGGCTATTCTCTGCTTCTGGCCACCGGATAAAGTAACCCCTCTCTCCCCGACAAGGGTATCAAACCCATCAGGGAACTCCATTATCTCATCGTAGATTTCAGCCATTTTCGCAGCCCACTCGATCTCCTCATCAGTCGCATCCTCTCTGCCAAAGGCTATATTTTCTCTGATGGTTGTTGAGAATAAAAATCCGTCCTGCGGGACATAACCGATGGACTTTCTCAACGAGATGAGGTTGTATTCCAGAACATCTTTGCCGTCAACAAAAACGCTGCCCGGTGGTGGATCATAAATTCTCGGTATTAAAAGCACAAGCGTGCTCTTGCCCGAGCCGGTTCTGCCCATAATTCCAAGCTTGGTTCCACGCTCCAGAAGAAACGAGATGTTTTCAAGAATAGGCTTTCCGTCGTAGCTAAAGGTGAGATTTTTAAACTCAATATTACCCTCGATACGCCTTTTTAATCCCAGGTGCACAGGT
Source organism: Caldifarciminota bacterium (assembly GCA_026991055.1). Classification (GTDB taxonomy): domain Bacteria; phylum Hydrothermota; class Hydrothermia; order B15-G9; family WFZT01; genus WFZT01. The sequence continues at coordinate 4,499 of JALXCE010000119.1, forward strand.
TCGGGCTCTTCATGGAGTATCCTTTTTACTCTTTTCATGGATGCGGCGCCCCGCTGAAGAACATTGGTTGCCCAGCCAATAGCAATCATGGGCCAGACCATCATGCCCAGATAATAGTTAAAAGCCACAAATTGCCCGATAGTAACGCGATTGAGAATGACACTGGTGCCACCAGCAAGTAACGTGATACCAGTGGTGAGGGTTGCAAAAAACATAATAATCGGATGGAAAAGTCCAAATACCTTGACGAGTTTCATGTTCACATCAACGAAGTTCCGGTTGATGTGAGAAAATTCTTCAACTGCGCCCTTTTCCTGGGCGAAGGCCTTGATAACGCGTATCCCGCTTACGTACTCGCGGACAGTTTCAGTAAGATTTGAAAAAGCCCTCTGAACTGCCTCAAACCTGCTGTGTATGAGCTTTCCAAATTTGAGCACAACAAATGAAAGGAAAGGCATGGGAATCATGGCGTACAGAGTTAGTTTGGGAGAAATAGAAATCATAGCGATGAGGGAGAATGTCGAAATTATAACCACATCTGTGGTCGCAACCACTCCGATTCCCATTGACATTCTGATGGCGTCAAGGTCGTTTGTTGCATGGGCCATAATGTCACCCGTCTTCATCTTCATGAAAAATCTTGCGGGCAATTTTAATATGTGCTCATAGAGCTCGTTTCTGATACGCTCTTCAATGAGCCTTGCGGTTCGAATGATAAACCATCTCCAGAGGAAGCGAAAAACCGCAATAATCAGGGCGAGTCCAAGTATGATGAGGGCGTATTTAAAAAGTCCCGAGGGCGTAACTCTACCGAGTGCAATTCTATCTATCACCCTCTGGATCACCATCGGGATAACAATCTGAGTCCCGTCCACCACGAGGAGCATCAGAATGCCGATGAATACGTTCTTCTTGTATTTCAGCAGGTAAGAAGCTATATCCCTCATCAAGGTGAAGGATAAATCAACAAATTCACACAATCAAGAATGGTTCGAGAAACGAACTAATTAGCCGGCCCCCAATAACACAAAGCTTTCATATTTTAAAATCTTCTTGAATCTGGATAATCCGAGGCACAAATTGGTCGAGGCGAGGGAATGGATGAAATTCTCTAAACACATTTAACATTTACAGGCGTATGAGAATAATGTGTTTCTATCCTAAACTTACACCCCCTATTTATTTTTTCGCTTAGGATGAATAAAGTAAGAATGAAAAGGGATGGATTTGTTAAACCAAGATTTTCCAATTATGGCATTATTAGGATATAAACTCCCTCCCTTCCTTTGGAAGGGAGGGTTGGGGTGGAATGGCCAAATTTAGTTAAGCAAAAGTTCTCAAGCACATTTATGAATAACGTTCTCTTAGACATTCTAAATTTTAAAGTTAATCTTTCACCATTTTTCCTGTTCCGCCCTCTCTGAGGCAGAAGAGGGAAATTTACTACCTGCTCTGCAATAATTAGTAAGATTACGAGCGTCCTTTGAAGGCAACTAAATTTATAAATTTCTAAACAAGCTCAAAAAGAATCCAACTCTCACAGCAAAAATCACAATCCAGGCAATATATGGGAACGAAATCTTTTAGGTTAAAAGCTATTGCGCGAGCACAAAAAACTGATGCTTTAAAAAGCTCGGTGGTTTAGACTTTCTCTGCCTCAAGCAATCTTATTACTTTCCCCGCAAATGTCCATTCCTTGAAATTGTCGAATCCAAACCGCGCGAGAAAATCCTTAAGGTTTAAATTAACAAACTCCTCAGCAAGAGGGCATTCAAGTTTGCGTATAAAAAACTTCACATAAAACGGAGACTTGTCCAGATCAAACTCGTTGTAATCAAATATGTAAAATTTCCCTCCCGATTTCAGGGCTTTTTGAACATTTGCCATAATTTTTTCTTTGTCATAATCTTCAAACCCGTGGAGAACAAAAGAAATAAATGCAATGTCAAACTCATCTTCAAAGGGGAGTGGCTCCTCGATTCGCATGTTGATAAACTCAGCCTTTGGATAGTCCCTGCATTTCCTGCGTGCCTTTTTTATCATGTCCTCATTTATGTCGAGTCCCACAAAATGTGCATCTTTACCGGCTCTTTTGAGCATGTAGCAGGCATTCCTGCCTGTTCCACTTCCAAGGTCCAGAATGCTTGATCCCTCTTTTATGTCCATTAAAGAGAAAACCTTCTTGAGCAGTCTTGGATACTGACCCAGAGTAAGTATGTCAAGCAACTGGTCGTAAAATTTTGCTTCAAAGCCTTTTATCTCAACTTTTGATCTTGGTGAGCCCATGATTTTTCTCCTCAAGGTGATAGTAAATTACCATAACATCCGAAGTCCTGACCCCCGGAATGCGCGAGGCGGCCCCGAGGGTTCTCGGCTTGAACTTTGAAAGCTTCTCCTT
>JALXCE010000120.1 GCA_026991055.1 Caldifarciminota bacterium
GTATTGCAATTTGCCTCATCAATTGACAGAAATAGGCCTGGCAATTATATTTTCCGTCTATGAAAAGAGTTGCTATCGTAGGTCGCGTAAATGTTGGAAAATCCACCCTTTTCAACAGGATTATTAAAAAACCTCTGGCCGTGGTGGATGACAGGCCAGGGGTAACACGGGATAGAATTGCCAAAATCGTTAAATGGAACGACGTTTCCTTTGAACTCATTGACACAGGTGGATTCTTTCCCCCGGAAGAAGACCCGCTCTGGAATCTGGTTAGAGAGAAAATAGAAGACACAGTAAAATCAGCTGACCTCGTTATTTTTCTGGTTGATGGGAAGACAGGCCCCACACCCTATGACAGAGAAATCAGTCAGTGGCTCCGTAAACTCGGCAAGGATGTATTGCTTGTTGTTAACAAATCTGAAGTTAAAAACCCATACATAGAGGAATTTGAGGAGCTTGGATGGGGCAAACCTATCGAGATTTCGGCCACACACGGATATGGGGTCTCAGAACTCCTTGACACGGTGGTAGAAAGAATCGGTGGTGAGCCTGTTAAATCCACTAACAAAACCAAGATACCTGTTACAATTCTCGGAAAACCAAACGTCGGGAAGTCATCCATTTTTAACGCACTCACAGGTGAAGATATTTCCATAATTTCCGATATCCCTGGAACCACACGTGACTCTGTTGATTATGAAACAGACGAATTTATCTTTGTGGATACAGCGGGAATAAAGCGAAAATATAAGGATGAGATTGAATACTACTCCCATCTCAGAAGCCTGAGCTCACTCAACTTTGCTGATGTTGCCATCGTAGTTATTGATGTCTCAGATGAGATTACAAACGCAGATAAGAAAATCATCTCCCTTGCTGAAAAAGAAGGGAAGGGACTCGTTATCGCCCTTAACAAATCCGACCTCATAAAAGACAAGAAGGCTGTTTTTGCACACGTTGCAAATGAACTTGGCTTTGTGGATTATGCTCCTAAAATTTTTACCTCTGCCAGAACAGGTGAAGGGATAAATTATCTCAAAGATGCCGTAAAGAGAGTTTATGAAGAGAGGAAAAAATTTGTCCCAGCCGAGGAACTTGAAAATATGCTTTATGAGATTTTTTCGAGATACTCTCCTCCTGCTGAAATAACGTTTCTTAAGCAGGTTCGAAAGGCTCCGCCGGTTTTTCTTTTGGGAGCAAAATCCAATGTCCCTTCTTCCTTTCTGAAATTTTTAGAGAAAAATATCCGCCAGAGATTTGGATTCTGGGGTGTTCCCATCGAAATAAAAACCAAAGTAAAGAGACGTAAGAGATGAATCCGATCGTCAAAAAGGGACTCAAATATATCGAAGACAGGTTTGGAATCCCTGCGTCAACCTTTGAAAAGTACAGCTTTTTTGTTCAATCTGATATCTGGATCACATCCAGAGAGATCGAGGGATTTGAGCTAAAGGTTTTCAAGCGAAAGGGAATAAGATTTTTAAGAGTTTCAAGGAAAGGTTTTAAATGGACAACTGCCGCCATGCAGATTTTTGGCCACCTTGCGACAAAGAATGTTGTAATTCTACTGGACGAAGAGGCCCAAAAGTTTATAAGGGGTCAGGACCTGAAAATTGAGCGAATTGAGGACATTGAGAATGGTCAGGTGATTGTGAAATGGAAGAATGATATCCTCGGCTCAGCAATTTACCGAGACGGCCACCTGAAAAATCAGATTCCAAAGGGGAGAAGGATTATTAATTGAGGGTTTGTGCAAGAGGCTGGATTAAGTAGTTCCAATTTAATTACATCTAAGCGAAAGAAGAATTACATTTGATGTGGCCCCTCACTTCACTTCTCTCCCCGCAAGAATTTACGCGGGGAGAGGAAGAATTTTGTCCTGTCCTGATATATGTTTACAGTACAACTCCCTACGTGGATGATTATAAAACTCTTAAAGGAGGTCACTTCTATGCCTGATAACAACAAAAATTA
>JALXCE010000121.1 GCA_026991055.1 Caldifarciminota bacterium
CTCCGTACTTCTTTTTCCTTCCTCGTTTGTGAACCCTTAATTTCGTTATATCTCCTTTAAGAACAACACCTTTTCTCAATCTAATCCTTTTACCGTGTTTTCTTAGGAGGTAGCTTATGTGTTTTTTTGGAGAGGCCAGTGAGCATGGAGAGTTCGTTGAGGATATTGGTTTTAAGTTTTTTAGAGGCTTTCCTGTATAATTTGGCATTATGAGCGATAAGAAGTCGTTTATTATTCATGGTCATCATTCCTTTTGGGAAGGTTATTGAAGCACACATGGGGGTTGCCTCCTTTTTTGAAATAGTGGATTTTGTCAGGGAAGAAGTATATTGGGAGGTAGCCCCTGAAATTAATTGTGTGGTAGGTAATTTTGAGGAAACGGTATCTTTTCGGGTAGATTATTTTTGACGAAGATCGTATGGTTGACATTATAAAAACATAGCATTAACCTAAAAATTCCATGGATTACGAGAAACTTTATAAGGACGGCGATAGGTCTATAAAAACAATTGTGGAGTATGCAATTCACCTCAAGAATACAGGGAAAATTGAAGAAGCCCTCGCGACTCTTGAAGAGGGAGTGGAAAAGTACCCCACATCTTCACTCCTTTACACCCTCATCGGAAAAATTCATCTTCAGGAGAATGAATTCGAGAAAGCACTGATAACTCTTAAAAAAGCCTATAACCTTGATAAATTTAACTATCAGGCAATCGTCGGACTCGTTAAGTGTTTTAGAAAACTCGGGCTCAAAAGAAACAAAGAGTATTTTGAGAAGGTAGCTTTCATTTTATACCCATTTAAAGAAACACAGGAAGGATTACCAGGAAGTGAAGAGCTCGAGAAAATAGCTGAAGAGGGGAGGGATTTGATTGAATAGGATCGATGCACTCCGTGAGAAACTGGACCAGTTGAATGTGGATATTTATCTTGAAACCAAACTGGCAAATATTCGATATCTAACAGGTTTTTCCGGCTCAAATGCATACTTACTTGTGGGCAGGGATATCTCTCTTTTCGTATCTGACGGTCGCTATAAGGAGCAGTCCCGTGAAGAAGTCAAAGATGCCGACATTTTTATTTACACGAGAGAAATAACAGAGTTCAAGGAAAAGTTGCCAGAGATAAAGCTCAGAATAGGCGTTCCAAAGGCTAATATCACCTGTGAATTATTTGAAAAATTGAAAGAGAAGTTAGAAGGATTTGAGCTTGTTCTCGTGGATGACCCTGTCTCACCCATGAGAATGGTCAAATCTGAGGATGAAATCGAGAAAATTCGAAGGTCTCAGGAGGTTACAGACAGGATATTCACGGAGATTCTCAATAGGGTCAAGCCGGGCGAGACAACCGAGCTGGATATTGCAGCAGAGATTGAGTATCTCATGAAGAAATTTGGAGCAGAGAAACCATCCTTTGACACTATTGTCGCTACAGGCCCGCATTCGGCACTCCCCCATGCTAAGCCAAGAAAGGTAAAGGTCAAGAACGAGACCAACCTTCTCATGGACTTTGGAAACTATCTTGAAGGTTATTCATCTGATATGACAAGAACCGTCTGGGTGGGTGAAAATCCACCTGAGGAATTCGTAAAAATCTATAACATAGTGAAAGAAGCGCAGGAGAGGGCAGAGGAAGAGGCAAAGCCCGGGATGACAGGAAAGGAAATCGATGCACTTGCAAGGGAAATGATTGAAAAGGCCGGTTATGGCGAGTTTTTTGGACACAGTCTCGGGCACGGTGTAGGGCTTGAAGTCCATGAACTTCCAAGGATAAGCGTATTAGGTGAAACAAAGATTGAGCCCGGAATGGTCTTTACCGTTGAGCCTGGAATTTATGTTCCCGGGTTTGCAGGTGTTAGAATAGAGGACATTGTCGTAATGAGAGAAGACGGGGTTGAAGTTATCACCCGTTCCCCAAAAAATTTAATAAAAATCTAAGGAGAGGAGTATGCCAGACATCAGAACAGGAATGGCAATAAGATATCAGGGAGATATTTATCTTGTGGTGAGTTTTCAGCACATCCACATGGGTAGAGGCGGAGCCACCATCAGGACAAAGCTAAAGAACGTGCACACAGGACAGGTAAAAGAGGTGAGCTTCAGAAGCTCAGACGATATCGAGGAAATCCTTCTTAAACGAAAGAGCGCTACCCTGTCCTACATCGCTGGAGACGAGTACCACTTTATGGACAACGAGACCTTTGAGGAAATTGTATTCACAAAGGACCAGATAGATGACAAGGTCGGTTACCTGAAGGAAGGGATGGAAGTTACAGTGCTCTATGCTGACGACGAGCCGATCACCATCGAGCCTCCTATGTTTGTGGAGCTCGAAGTGGTTGAAACAGACCCCGGGCTCAAGGGAGATACCGCATCAGGTGGCTCAAAACCTGCGAAGCTGGAAACAGGGAAAGTCATCCAGGTTCCGCTATTTGTCCAGATCGGTGATGTTATAAAAATTGATACAAGGTCAGATAAATATATTGAGAGAGTGAAAAAGTGACACTCGAAGAAATTAAAGCCATACTCAAAGAAATTCGGGACTTTCTTTCGTCGGATGAGCAGAAGTTTAGTGTTGACGATGTAAAAGAGCTCATCCAGCTTTTAGAGGAGCATGGATTAGAAGAGATTGAGGTGGAGACACTGTTTAACAAGGTGAGGGTGGTAAAATCGAGGCCCGTCCCGCAGGCTCCTCCTGCTGTAGCACAGGCTCAGGCACCCAAGCCTCCCAAAGAAGAGAAGAAGGTGGAGGAGAAGAAGGTCGAAGAGGGAGAAAAGCTCCACGAGATCAAATCTCCCATAGTTGGAACCTTCTACCGGAGGCCATATCCCGGTGCTGAGCCATACGTGAAAGAGGGTGATCACGTTACAAAGGGGCAGGTCCTCTGCATAGTCGAGGCCATGAAAATTATGAATGAGATCGAATCCGATGTGGATGGGACTATTGTAAAAATTATCCCGGAGGATGCTTCTCCTGTAGGCTACGGAGATACGCTATTTCTGATAAAACCGGATTGATCTTCAGAGATTTCGTTTTAAAAGACCCTCTATTGAGGTTCCTTTACCACCTCTCCAACGGCTACAAACTTTATGCCGTTGGAGGTATTGTAAGGGACTATCTCCTCGGTCGAAAATCTCTGGACTACGATATTGTCGTCGTCGGGAACTTCAGGGATGTCGTAAATGAATTTTTAAAGAAATACGGTGGGAAGCTCATCCAGATCACGGAGTTTGGCACTGCCAAGATAAAGTTGGACGGAATAGTAGTCGATATTGCAAGGGCAAGAAAGGAAAGTTACCCTGAGCCCGGCTCTCTCCCGGTAGTCAAACCCTCAAACAATATCTTCGAAGACCTAAAGAGACGTGACTTCACAATAAATGCCATGGCTATATCCCTTAATTTGAACGATGTTGGCCGTCTTATTGACCCCTTCAGTGGCTATGAAGATTTATTCGAAAGAAAACTCCTGCGTGTTTTAAAGGACAGAAGCTTCTACGATGACCCAACCCGTGCCTTCAGGGGAGTAAGGTACAAAAACCGATTTGAGCTCGGATACGAGGAGAGGATTCTAAAACAGGAAATCCCTTTTGCCCTTGAGATTCTGCCGCGCATCTCATTTGCAAGGGTCAGGAACGAGCTCGAGAGAACTGCCGTAGAGGAAAAGAGGGCGGATATGTTTAGAGAAATCAAGAGGTTTGGTCTCCTTGATCATCTTGGAGAAAGGCTTGACGCTCCTGATACGGCTTTTGACAGGTTAAACGAGATACTCACTGATTTATCGTTCGAGCACTGGTTGCCCTTCACCCTGCTCGTCGTTCAATTAAGGGAAGACCTTCCTGACCTGAAAAGGCATGAAAAACATGTAATCAAAACATTTCGTGAATTTTTGAAGCGGGAAATCCCTGATGACCCTATCAAAATTCATGAGTTGTTTTACAATGTTGATGAAATAATTCCGCTCCTCATTGGTCTCATTAAGGGAAAGGAGATACTTGTAGATTATTACAATGCCCGGAAGCAGGTTGAAATCCACGTAAGTGGAGATGTTCTTGTAAGTTCCGGCATCAGGAAGGAAAATATCAGGAGGTTCCTGACCGAGTTATTTGTAAAAAAGTGGTTCGGTGAAATTAAATCAAAGGATGAGGAGTTTAACTTCATAAAGAAATGGACCTCCTGAGAGAAGAATGTGGCATCTTTGGTGCCTATGATTTTGACGGTAAAAACGTAAACCTTGACCTTTTCTACGGCTTATTTGCGCTTCAGCACAGGGGACAGGAAGGTGCAGGATTTGCGCTGTACGACGGAGAGAAAATATCCCTTTACAGAAATCTCGGACTGATAAGCAGTGTTTTTCATAGCGGAAGAATAGGGGAGAAGACAGGATTCCTCGGAATAGCACACACAAGGTATTCAACTCAGGGGAAATCCAAGAGGCTTGAGAACCTGCAGCCTATCACCGTTTCCCATTCCAACCGTATCGTTTCTCTCGCTCACAACGGAAATCTTTCTAATTACCAGCAGCTCAGAAGGGAAATTGAGAGAAAGGGAGGGATACTGGTAACAGACTCTGATAGTGAAATTTTTCTTCATCTTTACTTAAGGCCCTGTAAGGTTAAGGAACATACGGAGGTTGACGAAATTATCTGCCGTATCAATCAGGCAGCCAGTAAGATCAGGGGAGCCTACTCAATCATAATGATTGACCACAACAACCTCATTGGTTTTCGGGACCCTCACGGTTTCAGACCTCTTGTATTGGGGAAAAAGGATAATCGGTACTATCTGGCATCTGAAACATCCTCCTTTGACGCACTCGGGGCAGAATTCGTGCGTGATATTGAACCCGGTGAGATAGTCATCATAAATCCAGATTATGGCATTTTAAGCGGCAGGATTGGACTCCCTTATCCGCGCTCCCAGTGTGTTTTCGAGCTCATCTATTTCTCCAGGCAAGATAGTGTCATATTTGGTGAAAGTGTGTATGAATTCAGGAAAAAGAGCGGTGAAAAACTGGCAGAAAAAGAAAAGGTTGAGGATATAGACTTAGTGGTTCCCATTCCCGATTCTGGATTCCCTGCAGCTATTGGGTATGCTCAGAAATCCGGGAAACCCCTGGAGCTGGGGCTCATAAGGAGCCATTATGTTGGAAGGAGTTTTATTGAGCCCACTCAGTTTGACAGGGTAAGTGCTGTGAGAATGAAGCTCATGCCTGTTTCGAAAGTACTACAGGGAAAATCTGTGGTATTGATTGATGACTCTATCGTGAGGGGCACCACATCGAGGGATATTGTTAAAATGGTCTTTGAATACGGAGCCCGCGAGGTACATCTCAGGATTGCGTCACCACCGATAATTTCTCAGTGTTTTTTTGGGGTTGATACACCCACGAAAGAGGAGCTCATCGCTGCCCAAAAGAGCGTGGATGAAGTGCGAGAGTTTGTTGGTGCAACCTCCCTCCAATACTTATCTGTGGATGACCTTAAGGAAATCCTTGGAGAAAGGGCAGAAGATTTCTGCTTTTCGTGCTTTACAGGGAGATACAAGAGAAACACCATACCCAAAAGCATGTCTTTATTTCAAAAATATAACGAGATCAATAAAGAGAGCTGAGAAGTACCCTTTACTTTCTCATGAAGAAAAGATTTCTTCAATTTCCTCAGGAGTCAGAGATTGAATAACTGTTCTATCATCAGGGATCACGTCCCTTACCAGTTTCTTCTTTTTCTCCTGCAGTCTCAGAATTTTTTCCTCAACTGTATCACGGGATATGAGTTTATAAACAAAGACTGTCTTTCTCTGGCCGATTCTGTGGGTTCTATCCATTGCCTGATTTTCCACAGCGGGATTCCACCAGGGATCGAATATCACCACGTAATCTGCCTGAGTGAGATTTATTCCCACACCACCGGCTTTGAGGCTCAGTAAAAATACTGGATATTTGCCCGTATTGAATTTATCAATAAGCTTCTGCCGGTCCGGTGTGCTTCCATCAAGGTAGAGATACGGGATATCGATGTCAGTTACTACATTTTCGATCATCTTGAGCATTTTAACGAACTGGCTGAAGATTAGAACCCTGTGCCCGGACTCGACTATTTCCGAAATCATATCTTTCAAGGCATCTAACTTCACGCTTTTATCCGGCAGTCTCTCGTCCACAAGCCGGGGATGAAGACAGAGCTGTCTGAGTCTCAATAGATAAGTCAGTACCTTGAATTTAAACTTTTCCTGGGTCAGCTCCTCCTTATCCTTTTCCATTTCCTCTCTGATGGTAAGAAGCATGGATTCATAGATTTTTCTCTGTTCTCTTGGCATATCAAGGAAAACCACCTGCTCTATTTTGGGAGGCAACTGCTTTAGAACCTTTTCCTTGGTTCGTCTCAAAATAAACGGGGATATCTTCTTTTTAAGGAGGTCCAGCCTTCCTGCCTTTCGGATGTATTTCTCTCTAAAGCTTTTATAGGTGCCAAGAAGTCCTGGCATTATAAAATCAAAGATGGACCAGAGCTCCACAAGGGAATTTTCGATAGGGGTTCCCGTCAAAGCAAGTCTGAAATCTGCCTCCAGTTTTTTCACAGCTCTGGCCCTTTTTGAGCGTGGATTCTTGATTGCCTGGGCCTCGTCAAGAATAACAAATCTAAATTGTTTCCCTGTGAATTTATCACTATGTTTTTGAGCAAGGTTATAAGAGGTTATGTATACTTCCCCGGAGTTAAATGCCTCAGGTATTTCAGAACCCGCCTTAATTACGTGTGCCCTGATCTCCGGTGCAAATTTTTCAATCTCCAATTTCCAGTTTTCTATAACTGTTGTTGGAGCAATAACCAGGTATGGCTTATCAGCCCTGTCTTTAGCAATGAGTGCTATTACCTGAGCTGTTTTCCCGAGCCCCATATCATCTGCCAGGATTCCCCCAAAGCCATTTTTCAGCAACGAATAAAGCCAGTAATAACCTTCCTTCTGGTAATCCCTCAAAGGATATCGAAGGTCAGGCAGGGGGACTTCTTTTAATTTCTGGAGATTTTTTAAAGACTTGATAATCTTTTTAGCTTCCCTGTCAAAACTAACGTACCGGGTATCCGGGACACCGAGAATCTCGTATTTCGATATTTTACGACTGGGTTTCTCAACGAGTCCGAGGGTTTGAAGCAGTTCCGACAACGCTTCATCCTGTTTGTCATTTACAACTATGGTCCCATCTGTCAGGTTTATCCATTCGAGTCCCTCAGCCACCATCTTTCTAATGGCAGTCTGATCGTCAAATTCCAGGGGAGCATCCGCTGTAATGGTTGTTTTTGCTTCAAACCAGTCTATGTCAGATTTTATAGAGACGCTAAAATTGTAATCTGACAATGTCTTGATTTTTCTTTTCTCCCTACCATAAAGCACAATTGCCCCGAGTTTGGCAATCTCCGGGAGGATGAATTTTAAAAAATCAATAAAGTCGTTCCTTGATGAAAGTGAAAATATCCCCATGGTGTTCAAAGATATTCCGTGTCGACCCAAAATCTTTCTGAGCTTTTTTATGAGGGTTTCCTCATATTTTAAATCCCGTTGGGCAATACCTTCCTCTAAATGCAAAAGCTTCATTTTTTTCTCAGGCCTGATAGTCGTTTTGCCATACTCAAACTCAACCGTCCCGACATAACGTCTTGAAAGTCCTATGCTGTCATCAAATATGGTTATCACCAGTCTGGGTTTTATTTTCTGGAGAATTTCTTTCTCAATTAGCTCAAAACCGGCTCTTTTGAAAATTTTCTTAACCTCATCCAGCTCACTACCTTCAATTTTAATTCCTTTAGAAAGCCTGTAGTAAAAATCGCTATGATTGATGGAAAGATTGGTGAGTTTGAATACACCCTCATCTGGATAAACGTGGAAAAAATAGGGTTTGACGTGAATCGTGGGTAAATATGGTAGAAGTGTAACACCCTCTGGCCCTTTGATTGCGAGGACTTTAAAAGGTTCCGGCTCAAAATCCAGTTTTTTCAGTACGTCTATATCTTTTATTTCCCCTTTGGACCTGAAACGGAAAATCTTGTAGGGATAGTCTTTGAGCTCCCTCAGAGCCAATCCCACAGGATCTCCCAACCTTCTGTCTCTTATAAACAGCAAAAGGCCTCGATTTTCAGGAGATACCTTTTCAAAGGTTTTATCTGCTGGATTCCATGATGCAAATTCAATTCCGTGCTTTGTTTCTTTCACCCCCACGATTTTTAATTCCGAATCAAATTCACCATCACCGATTTGACGTACCTCAACGAAAATTGCTGGAAAAGTCCCGTTTTTAGCCTTTACCTCCTGAGGCTCAAGTTCGTTTTTTATAAATTCCACTTCAGATTTTCCGTTGATTTTGAGCCGCCTCTCTATCTCGTCCATTGCCCTGTAGCAGGTTGCAACCATGTGTTTGCATAGATACCCCTGTCTTGCATAAGGACAGCTACAGTACAACTGCCAGTCGGGACGCAAAATAACAAAGTAGTTTTTCTTTCCTGAAACTTCAGCTTCAACCTTCAGCTGTCCTCTGGGACCTTCGGAGATGACCAGTTCTCTTACCTTTTTTCGAACGTAATAGTCCCACCCTCTTTCCCTGATCCTGCTGTCAGCTTCCTTTATAAGTTTCTCGCAAAAGTTAAGAAATTCTTTTTCCTTCTCCATCAGTACTTAAAGCTACTACCTCCTATAAATTCACGAAGAATGGAGGTTGGGGGTACTTCTGTAGGCATTATGCCGAGGAAATGGGAAAGAATAGAAAGCAGTCTCACTGCATCGGCATATTCGGGATTATCCGGGGTTACCTGCTCAAGCATGGCATCAGCGTAGAGCTTTAAAACTGCCATCTCATAAACAAGGGATGAGTTAAACATCACATCGGCATTTTCCTGATATGGGAATATATGCTTCTCTTCATTTTTTCGTACATTTGGCCACATTCTGAGGGTATCGAGAGCAGAGTGTCCACGGAAAAGCTTATCCCTCACAATCCTCCTTATGAGCCTTGTGTCCGAGGTAGAAATCCTGTTGTGCGCATCCACACTTAGCTGGGTCAGTGCGCTGACATAGATTCTAAATTTGGCCTCGTCCGGCACAAGCTCGCTTAGCCTCGGATTCAGTCCATGTATCCCTTCAATAACTATGATGTCTCCTTTAGCAAGTTTTAGCTTCTTCTCAATCCCCACTCTTTTGCCCTTTTTAAAATCAAATTTTGGGATGGCAACCTCCTTACCGGCCAGAAGGTCGCGTAAGTGTTCATTTATTAGCTTTAAATCCAGCGCTTCGATGGAATCAAAGTCATAGTTTCCATTTTCATCCCTCGGGGTCTTATCACGGTCAAGGAAATAGTTATCCAGTGAGATGACCACGGGATTTTTCTCATTTACCCTGAGCTGGACCCCGAGTCTCTTGGCAAAGGTGGTTTTACCAGAGGAGGATGGGCCCGCAATAAGAACCAGCTTTATCTTGCCATACTCCCTTGTTATCTCATCTGCAATCTGTGCAATCCTCTTTTCATGAAGCGCCTCTGCAATCTTGATGAAGTCGGAGACATCTCCGGTAGTGATTACCTCATTCAAAGAGCCAGCATCGTTTACTCCAAGAATCCTTGCCCATCTTGATGATTCTTCAAATGTTTTGAAAAGCTTTGGAGATTCTCTTAAGGGGCCTATACGAGAGGGATCATGCTCATCGGGCAGCAGCACAATCATTCCCGGTTTTTTTACGAGCAGATCAAATTTCTTTAGCACACCGGTTCTGTGCACAAGAGGAATATAAGAGTAGTCCACATAGTCCTTGATGGTGAAGGTACAGATTCTCTGATGCTCTGGAAGGTAACGAAAGAGTCTCACAGCATCGCCCCTCGTAGGGTCATTTTTGAAAAATTTGAGAGCCGTCTCCTCATCGACAACATCCACAGGGATTTCAACGTTTTCATCTATCACCTTTTGCATCTCGGATTTGAGCTTTTGCAAGAGCTCCTCGTTGATCTCTCTACCCTCTATTTCACAGTAGATTCCGTTGTTGTAAGAATGGAGGACGTAGAGCTTTGCATCCGGGGCAATTTTATTAAGGGCGTAACCGAGTAAAGCGGTGAGACTCCTCTCATACATCCTGTAGCCGTCTTTTGTGTCGATTTTTAATAGTTCCAGCGAGCCGTCTGAATAAACCCTGTAATTTAACGAAACAACTTTATTGTCAAACCGTGCCCCGATAACATCGGGCTCTATTTCATCAAGAAAATCAACTATACGTGAGCCAGATGGACGTGTTACCTTTCGCCCACCTTCCAGTGTTAGAGTTACGTCCTTCAAGATTTCGCCTCCCTGAGTTTCTTGATGGTATGGGGAATGAGGCCTCCGTCCTCAAAAATTTCCATTACAGATTTGGGGAATGGTGGGAATTTGAAAACACCTTTTGAAGACCTGATCTCGCCCTTTTCCACATCAATCTCCACTTCATCGCCTGCCTCGAGGGCATCGGATGCCTCTGGTGAGACAATGGCCAGAAGTCCATTGTTTATCGCATTCCTGTAGAAAATCCTTGCAAAAGACTTAGCAATGACGGCCCCGACTCCTGCGGCAACAAGACAAATTGCTGCCTGCTCCCTCGATGAACCCATACCAAAATTTTTACCGCCAACAATCACGTCTCCAGGCTGCACCTTCTTGGCAAAATCCGGGTCGAGGTCTTCAAGAGCATGCTTTGCCATCTCCTCTGGTGTCATTATGGAATAAGTGTATTTTCCGGGGAAAATCACATCTGTGTTGATGTCATCACCATACTTCCAGACTCTTCCTTTAATTATTTTGCCCATGGCTACCTCCTATGCCAATTATTGACCATATCAAGCCTTTTATCATCCTGTCTCGCCTGAATGAATAAAATAAAGGAGACGAGTACGTATCTCCAGGTGGAGGGACAAATTCTTTGATTCCTTCCTCATCAAGCTGAGCAATATTTTCTTTCAGGAGGTCAAGAAAGATGCGCCCATCCTTCCTCGCGAGACCATAGTTAAAAAACCGGGCTACATCCTCCCCTACCTCGTAATATTCACCTGAAATTCCGGGGCCGAAGACAGCAATTAAATTTGATGGTTCAATATCTCTCAATTTTTTAATGAGCCTCACCGCTTTCCTTGCAATCCCCGCTTTTGTACCGCGCCACCCGGCATGCACCACCGAAGCGACCTTTGAATCCTTATCAAGAATAAAAATCGGATAGCAGTCTGCAGTCTTCACAGCTACAAAAAGCCCTTTTTCAAAGGTAATGAGTCCATCTCCGTCCACACCTTCCTGTGGAAAATATCGGTTGATGATGAAGATTCTATTACTGTGTACCTGATGCAAATTTACTGGTTTCTCTTTGAACCCATCTGCCTGGAGAGGGGCAAATCCATCTGTTGTGGTAACAAAAAGCACAGTATCACCTATTTTCATCCTGAAGTACTTTCCAGCGGTATTTTCCACAAGTTGCCACTTCAAATCAACTCCTCCTCGGCAAATCTCTGGTAGAGAATCTTGGATTTCCTGTAAATTTCTCTTTTGGGCACACCTGTAATTCTCGAGATTACTGAGGCTGATACATGTCTATCACCCATGATATCGTTGTAAAAATAAACAAATGCCGCTGCCCAGGAATCCTTGTTGCCCTTAAATCCATGGGTTGCCCTTTTCAAAATCTTGTAAATATAGGGAAGGGCCTGATCATTTACGCTCTTTCCCATTCCCAATTGATCAAAGATCAGAACAATCTGCGCAATTACCGGATCACGCTCAATATCAAGCTGGACAAACTCCTCAATTTTCTCCTCCGAGAACTCCTCGATCTGTTCAATAAATCTGAAAAGGGGCTCGAAGTCCGGGTCCCTCCTGAATCGTTCTGCATGGGGGTACATGATTTCCATGGCCCGTGGAACATCTCCTGAGAGGATATAAATCTCCACGAGCTGCCTGGCATCGCGGTAAACTTCGGGGTTTAGAAACTTTTTGCCGATTTCCAGTGCAGTTGCGTAGTCTCCTGCATCAAGAAGAATGTCAATAATTTCAAATAAAAGCAGGTTGTACTCACCGGTTCGCCCTACATTTTCAATCCTTACAGAGAGCTCTTTAGCATAACGGGTGAGAGTCTCTAAATTGTCGTCTTTGTAGGCTTTTATAAACTTCTCGTAAAGTTTGTTTGTGATATCATCCATTTTTGATTACCAGCACCCGGAGCATTCCATTGTAGTCTTTAAATAGCCCATAATCCCTCAATTCTTTCACAAGCTCAGAAGCGGTAAACGGGTTAATTTCCATTATAATGTATCCCGGTTTTTTCAGTCTATTTTTTGCCTGATCTATCAACTGGAAAGAGAGTTCGAGGCCCATCTTGCCTCCATAGAGTGCGATTTCTGGCTCAAATCTCCGATACTCACCCAGAGGCTCATTCTCCCCAAGGTACGGTGGGTTTGAGACCACAAGGTCAAATTTATCATCAAAACATGAGAGAAGGTCACACTGGACAAAGTTTATCCTGACCTCGTGCAATGCCGCGTTTTTTCGGGCTACCTCAAGAGCCTCAAAGGATATGTCAGTTGCAATAACCTCAAGCTGCGGAAACTCTTTCTTTAGGGTTATGGCAATAATCCCGGAGCCCGTTCCAACATCAACGATTCTTTTTAGCGAATATTCCCTGATGATGGAAATTGCTTTCTCCACTAAAAGCTCAGTTTCAACCCGCGGGATCAGCACGTGCTCGTTGACCAGAAACACCCTGCCATAAAAGAGGGCTTTCCCGAGTATATACTGGACAGGCCTGCCAGTTTTTATACGTTCTCTGACAATTTCGCTGAGCTTTTCAAAAATACCGTGTGGAATTCCAGAGGCCCGTGCTCCTACAAGAGATGTGTTAAACTCCAGCTTGAGAATCGTGTCTATTTCCGCTTCGGGATTGGGGGAATAGGGTCTGAGGGATTCTACGAGTTCCTTTAGCTTATTCAAATTCTTTTAAGATTCTTGAAACCACGGTGTTTATGACGGTTTCCTCGTCGCCTTTCATTCTGAGTCCTGCGGCATTAATGTGGCCGCCACCTCCGAACTCCTCCGCAATTGCTGCGAGGTCCACTCGATTTTTACCCCTGAGGCTAACCTTCCAGAAATTGTCGTCCGCCTCTGTAAATTTTATCCCCACCGCCACGTCATCCACAGAAAGGGGGTATGTGACAAAGCTCTGGGCATCCTGAGAGTCAGTTCCAGTCATTTCAAAAAACTCCTTCCGCAGGACAATGTATGCGATTTTATCCTCTACCACGGTCAGGGTGTTTAATGCAATCGATAGGAGTTTGAAAACTTCAAGCCTTTTTCTCAAGAATATCTTCTGCGCAATTTCCTGGCAGTCTATCCCCTTGCCTGAGAGGTAAAGAGCTGTCTCAAAGGACTTTTTGAAATCCCTTCCGTACTTAAATCCACCGGTATCTGTTAACAAACCTGCGTAGAGGGGCTCGGCCACTTCCTTTGTAATTCCTTCTGCATCGTATTCTTTGAGGATATCGACTATCAGTGCTGTTGTGCTCGGTGCAGTCTCGTTAATATAATCAAAATCCCCGTAATTTGTCCCTGTTTTGTGATGGTCTATCCTTGCGAGAGTCCCAAATTTCAGATTATCAAATCCTGTTCTCGTAATGTCGCTAACATCCAGTAGAAGCAAGAGGTCATAATAATCTGAAGGTGTTTTCTTGATTTCCTCCACCCCCGGGAGAAACTGAAACAAATAGGGAATGTCGTCTTTGAGAACAGCCTCCACATTGGGCTTGTATTTCTTCAGGAAATTATACATGCCGAGGACACTGCCGATGGCATCACCATCGGGGTCGAAGTGGGATATAATGCCGATCTTACCCTTTTCTCGCTTTATCCTCTCAACTATGCTCATGAGCGGGAAATAATAAGCTCTCACCAATGTCAATTCAAGTCATCTACACAAGGGGGAGATTTGGTGAAGCACTGACATCTAAAGGTGAGGATTCGCCCCTTTCAAACCTTTTCAATGCCACGGCACCTATCATGGCCGCATTATCTGTGCAGTAACGGGGTTCTGGAAAGACAAGTTTATCCCCGAAGTGCTCTTTGAAGACCTCTCTCAATCGTGAATTCATGGATACTCCTCCAACCACCGCAATAATCGGAGGCTTAAATTCTTCATAAGCCTTCCGGGCCTTATCGAGCAACATATCCACAATTGCCTCCTGATAGCTCGCCGCTATATTTGCGAGGTGGGATTTAATAAAATCTTCATCCTGCTTCCTCAAATAATAGAGAAGCGAGGTTTTGAGCCCTGAAAAACTGAAGGTATACCCCGGTGTTTTTGCCCTCGGGAATTTATGAAAATTCCTGTCACCCTCTTTACTCAATCTGTCTATCACAGGGCCCGAGGGATATGGGAGTCCGAGGAGCTTGCCGCCCTTATCAAAGGCCTCTCCAGCAGCATCGTCCATAGTTCGCCCCAGATACCGGTATTTGAAGAAATCTTCCATGTAAATCAGCTCCGTGTGCCCCCCTGAAACAAGAAGATACAGAATGGGAGGCTTGAGGTCAGGATAACTTAGGAAAATGGAAAAAAGATGGCCTTCAAGATGATTAATTCCTAAAAAGGGAAGGCCAAGGGCCTGGGCGAGGGTTTTACCAAAAACCACACCTACGAGCAGGGAACCGATGAGCCCGGGACCACGGGTAAAGGCTACCCCCTCGAGCTCTTTTAGATCCACTCCAGCACGCTCGAGCGCGAGCCTGGTGAGGGGGTAGATCAACCTTATATGTGCGCGCGATGCCAGCTCTGGAACCACTCCCCCAAACTTTGCATGCTCAATGTGAGTCTGCGTCACATTTGAAAGCACCTTGAAACCCGATTCCAGGACAGCTACTGAGGTCTCATCACACGATGTCTCAATGGCAACAATTTTCATAACGGGGGTAATTTAAGACACCAGCTCTTTTATGTCAACTGTAGAACAGGTATGTTCGAATATTTCCAAATGAAAAACTCCTCTCCCCGCATAAAAACCTGCGAGGATAAAGGAGAGGGGCCACATATTTCAAATGATTGGTTTCATACAAGTCCATTTGACACCCCCAACTATCTTTCCCGGAGCGAACTTCGAGTACACTTCATGGGGCAAATCCGCGCCCCAGCCCTTACCCCTTCTTTTCTCCAAGCCTGTGCAGGAGAGAGGCAAGCATGAGGGCATCTGCATCGTCCACATAGCCCATGTGACCAATTCTGAAAATCTTTCCCTTCATACTCCCCTGTCCAGGAGCAATCTTTACTCCGTGCGAATCAAAAAATCCGATAATTTCCACATCAGTCATTTTACAAGGCACCTCAAGGGCAGTGAGATTTATCGCCGGTGACTTTGAAAACAGCTTAAATCCTGCTTCAATAGCCCCTTTCCTGACAATCTTTGCAATCCTTCTGTGCCTCTCCTCTACCCTTTCAATCCCCTCTTTAAGGATCATATCCAGTGCCACATCAAGCCCGAGTATCAACCCCACGGCAGGGGTAAAAAGCGGCCGCGCCTTGGCCTGCGCCTCATACTCCTTTTTAACATCAAAATAAAATTTCGGGAATTTCGAAGTCTCAAGAGCACGCTCAGCCCCCATTGAAAACCATAAGAATGAAAGGCCCGGTGGCAGCATCAGCCCCTTCTGTGAGCCCCACACGAGAACATCGATCCCCCACTCCTCAGGTGAAATTTTATAAACCCCAAAGCTTGAGACCGCATCCACAACGAGCAGTGTCTCAGGTGGCTTTACCTTACCTAAAAATTTCACATCATGCTCTGTTCCCGTGGATGTCTCTGTATGCTGAACAAAAACACCCCGATATCCCCTCTTGAGCCTCTCCTCAACCTCATCTTTATCAAAAGTGTGGCCATAGGGATATTCAAGACAATCCACTTCAAGTCCATAGGTCTTTGTGATATCGCACCACCTCTCACCAAACTTCCCGGCCGTAATTACAAGTACTCGCTCTCCAGGAGAGAAAAAGTTGATTACTGCGGCAACCATCGCACCTGTTCCAGAGGAAGTAAAAATCACCGGGTCCCTTCGAGAATCCATAAGCTGCCTGAGCTTTCCCCTCACCTTTAGAAAAACTTCTTTAAATTCAGGCTTCCTGTGATGAGGAATAGGACTACCAAGAGCTCTCAAAACCTCAGGTGGCACCTCTGTGGGCCCTGGTGTGAAAAGTCTCTTTTTCATAGCGAAACGTAGGCAACGTTGGTTACATACGGAAGCTTCTTGAGTTCTTTTAGAAGCTCACGACTGGGTTTCTTATCAAGCTTCAAAATCCCGAGTCCCAGCTTTCTCCTTGTAAAATACCTCAGGTCCGATATGTTGTATCCGCTGGACGCGATCTTAAATCCCACCTCTCCGATAATTCCGGGAGTATCAACTGTTTCAAAAAACAGTAGCTCCCCACGTGGCTCAATTTCAAACCAGAAATCCTTGATGTTCAATATCCTGTAGTACTTCTCATCGAAAACACTCCCGGCTATCTTGTTCTTGCTCCCGTTGTACCCCTTCACAATCATGATATTCTTGAAGTTGTGCAGCCCATCGCCAGTTTTAACAATCAACTCAATTCCCTTTTCTTTTGCGAGATAAGGGGCATTAATCTCATTGACATGTGCATCGGTAATCTGGGACATTAAACCCTTCAGGAAATAGGCCTTTACAATATCTTTGAGATTTTTCGCGCTCCCCAAAAGCTCAATCTCAATAACTGCAGTTTTAAGGCCAAAGAGTGCCGGGAACAGTCGCCCCATCCTCTCGGCGAGTTTTTTATAGGCCTTAACAAACGGAGTAACAGCGGACTCCTGAAGCGGGAAGTTGACTGGGCTCTTGACTTCACGACCCCGCAGTGCGTTTATTACGTCATTCACCACCATACTGGCCACATTCTCCATTGCCTCATGGGTATTTGCCCCTATGTGGGGAGTAAGACTCATAAATGGAAAATCTTTTATGGGGAAATCTTCAGGGGGCTCCTCGGGATACACATCAAGTGCAAATGCCCTTACCTTACCATTTTTGACTGCCTCAAAAAGTGCCTCATGGTCAACAATACCACCCCGTGCAATGTTTAATATGACTACTCCGTCTTTCATCTTCTCAAACTCACTCTTTGAAATCATACCCCGCGTTTCATCTGTGAGAGGTGCATGGATGGTGATAACGTCCGCTATCTCAAGGAGTTCATCCAGCTTTTTCAATAGCTTTACGTGCAGATTCTCTGCCTTTGATTCTGGAATATACGGGTCGTATGCATAGACCTTCATTCCAAACGCCTGGGCCCTGCGTGCTACCTCAGAGCCAATCCTGCCAAGACCAATTATTCCAAGATTTTTACCATAGAGCTCGTGGCCAAATAGCTTTTTCTTTCTCCACTCATTTTTGAGAATCCCATCATGCCCATAGGGAATCCCCCTTACAGCAGAAATCATGTGCCCGATTGTGAGCTCGGCCACAGAAATCCTGTTACCACCAGCAGTGTTGACAACCAATATTCCGCGCCTCGATGCCTCCTCAATATCAATGCTGTCAACTCCGACACCGGCTCGCCCTATCACCTTCAGCCTCTTCGCACGCTCTAAGAGTTCACGTGTAACAGGTGTCCGGCTGCGGGTTATTATTCCATCGTATTTATCAACAATCTGAAGAAGTTCGTCAAAGGAAATTCCCGGTTTGTAATCGTAATGCACCCCCTCTCTATCAAAGATTTCAAAGGCCTTTTCCGGTAGATTATCCGTTATTAAAACCTTCAGTTTCATTTTGCCTTTATTACCTCAAGCCCTCCCATGTAAGGTCTTAGAACCTCAGGAATGACAACGCTTCCGTCCTCCTGCTGATAATTCTCAAGAATTGCAATAAACACACGTGGTGTGGCAAGACCAGAACCATTCAATGTGTGCATGTATTCGACCTTCCCGTCCTTCCTTCTAAACCTTGCATTTGCTCTTCTCGCCTGAAAATCCTCGGTGTTGGAGACTGAAGAGACTTCAAGCCATCTATTGAGCCCCGGTGCCCATGCCTCGATGTCATAGGTCTTGGTCGCAGCAAATCCCAGATCACCTGTACAAAGCTCCACAATCCTGTATGGTATCTCGAGCATCTGAAGGATTCTCTCTGCATCGTGGAGCATGGATTCAAGCTCGTCGTAAGAATCCTCTGGCCTCGTATATTTAAAAAGCTCCACCTTGTTAAACTGGTGCACCCTGATCATTCCCCTGACATCCTTCCCATAAGAGCCCGCCTCACGTCTGAAACATGAAGTGTAGGCAACGTATTTCTTCGTGAGTTCCTTTTCCTGCAGTATCTCATCCCTGTGCAGGTTGGCAAGTACCACCTCAGCAGTGGGGATGAGAAAGAGCTTGTCCTCAGCAGCATAGTACATCTCCTCGCGGAACTTAGGGAGATGACCCGATGCATACATGGACTCCTCACGAACAAGATAAGGTGGATAAACCTCCTCGTAACCGTGCTCCTTCGTGTGAATATCGAGGAAGAAATTGATGAGGGCACGTTCCAGCAGGGCTCCCTCTTTTTTATAAATTACGAATCTTGAGCCTGAAATCTTGCCTGCACGGTTAAAATCCAGAATATCCAGAATCTCACCGAGGTCCCAGTGGGGCTTTGGAGTGAATGAAAATTTCCGTGGCTCTCCCCAGCGCCTGCTCACCACATTCTCTGTCTCGTCCCTGCCCACTGGCACACTTTCATGGGGAATATTCGGAATCTCTAAAATCTTCTCGTTGAATACCTCCTCAATTTTCTTCCTCTCATCCGCAAGTTCCTTAATCCTGTCCCCGATCTTCCTCACCTCTTCAATAATCTGAGACGCATCCCCGCCCGCCTTTTTAATCTTTGCCACCTCTTTGGATTTCTCATTCCTTACCTTTCGCAGACTATCCTCTTCTTTTATGATCTCTCGACGTTTTTTATCGAGCTCCACAAGCTCATCAACAACATCGGTTTCATAACCACGTTTTTTTAAAGCATCTTTTATGAGCTCAGGTTTCTCCCTGAGGATTTTAACATTAATCATACAAAAACCTCCCTTTGCCTGTTTTTAATCAACCGTATAATATGACCATGAATTTCGAGATTGGGGATATGGACTTCGCAGTTTATCAAAGAATGCTCGCTGAATCAAATTATAAGAGCATTTTCAGGACACCG
The DNA here is from genome assembly GCA_026991055.1 of Caldifarciminota bacterium. Taxonomy (GTDB): domain Bacteria; phylum Hydrothermota; class Hydrothermia; order B15-G9; family WFZT01; genus WFZT01. The sequence continues at coordinate 19,209 of JALXCE010000121.1, forward strand.
CAATTCCTCAATGTGTGGAGAGAGGGGATTCGGGGCACGGAGATCAAATTTCTCATTTCTAAAAATGCCGTAATCCCTGGTGTTATCTTCAAACGCGGACCTCTCAGGGCTCTCTACTCCCTTCCCTACCAGACTTTTGGAGGAGTTGTGGGGGAGGGAGGCACTGTAGATTTCAATTTCCGGAGGTTCAGTGAGGTGGCAATTGATGATCCTGAGATGAAAACAGAAATCCCCGGCCTGAAGCCTATTGAATCAACTGAGGCAGTAATCGGCTTAAGAGAAGGCTACGAGAGGGTTTTTTCAAACTACTTCCCGTCTCGGAGAAAAATTTTAAGGAAATTCAAAGAAGTTGATGTACGGGAAATCAAGTCCATAAGGGATATTGAAACCATTTATCCACTTTATCGGAACTTCTGCGAAGAAAAGAAGATTCACTGCTTTCCAGAACGCTTCTTCCGTGCCCTTTTTAACAACCTGTATCCTGAGCACCTTTATGGATTTATTGTCTTCATGAAAGGCTCACCTGCAGGCTACATTATAAATGTCAGGAGATTTGGCAAAACCACCGCCTTCTCGCATGCATGGGATAGGGATTTCAAAAATATCTCCTCGTTCCTCATGGATATTTCAATAAAAGAAGCGATACGACTCGGAGATGTAGAATTTTCCCTCGGTCTAACAGACCCGGGGCTCAGTGGTGTCTATGAATTCAAACGCAGCTTTGGGGCTGAGTTTAGAAAGATGAGAACCTACTGGAAGCGCACCATTTACCACAATCTTGCGAGAAACATAAAAACCGGGGTGAAAAAATGGATAAGATTTTAATACTCTCCTGCTGGGATGACGATTTTGAGCTTAAAAGCGTAAGAGGCACTCCTGAAAATGCCTACTTCTGCGATTTTTTGAAGAAAAACGGGATGGCTTTCCGATACGTTTTCCCATCAAAGAGGAAGGATTTTCCTCCTGAATTTACCCCTGTGAAAGCACGACTCATGCCTGAAAAGCGTCTCATTCGCCCCATGACCTCAATTTTCAACTATTTTCTGCTAAACTCAGCAATCTTGAGAAAGGTTCGTTCACTGAAAGAGAAATACAGTCTGGTCTATTCCATCTGTAGCTCAACCTCACTTGCTGCCAGAAAGATTGCTGATGAGCAGAAGATTCCGTTTGCTCAGAAGTTCGCAGGACTCATCTTTTATCCCAGATTTAGCCTCCTGGAGAGAATTCTCAAGGATTTCCACACTTTTATGGCCCTCAGACTCAATGCAGATAGATACTTTGTCGTGGATGACGGCTCTGGGGGTGGTAAAGCCCTTATAAAACTCGGCATTCCAGAGGAAAAGGTGGTCAATCTTCCGAATCCAGGGCCGGAGATTATCTATCCCAAAATGCAGAATGCAGTGCCTGTTGTCGGCTGGATTGGGAGATTTAACAAACTCAAGGGAGTCCATTTTTTACCTGAAATAATTGAGCGAGTTTTAAAGACCACCCAAAATGTGAAATTCAGAATCATCGGCTTTGGTGAATATGAGGAATTTCTAAAGTCGAGGCTCCCGGCAGATAGGGTGAGTATTGAGAGGGGTGGCACATACTTTGAGACTTTAAAGGTGTATCGGGAGCTTGATATCCTCATGAGTACTAATATTTATGCCAATCTGACCCTGCCTGTGATAGAGGCCCTGGCCCACGGTGTGCCTGTGGTTGCCTTTGATGTGCCGGGGACTCGAAGGATTATCAAAGACGGTGAGAATGGTTTTGTGGTGAGGCCTTTTGATGTAGAGGAGTTTGCAGAGAGGGTGATAGAATTAGTGAAGGATAGGGAGTTGAGGGAGAGGATGGGAGGGCCAGGGCGGGAGGCTGCGTGCAGCCTCCCGCCCTGGCCCTCCCGCATCCAGTTCGAAGTCTCCGAACTTCTCAAACTGGTACCGGAGGAATCGTAGCCCCAACAATTGCATCATTCCGTTCTTTTGACAATGGCAAATTCACCACGGGATTACGAGCCACAATGAATGTTAAATTGCGAAAATATCATCTCTTTTTATCCTTTTGTGCAGTGTAAGTGAGGTTAGTGGGAATGCGATGTTAGAAATTAAGGAATCCAAGATTTTTCAGTTTGTACAGTATCTAAGCTCCCTCCCTTCCTTTGGAAGGGAGGGTTGGGGTGGAATGGAAAAAATTTGTTGAACAAAATTACCCAAGCATGTTCAGGAATACCGTTACCCTGAGCATTTTAAAGATCTTCAACTTTATTCCATTCTCCCCTGATCCTCCTTCTCGGAGGAAAGTGGGAAATTTAACGACTGGTTTGCAATTATCAGTGAGGTTTTGAGAATCTGCAGGACGAAGTGGCAACTAACATTTGATTCTTCAAACAAGCCCATGATAAATGAGCTCGTTCGAAAATTCCCCTTCCTATCCTCCCCCCACGCACAAAGTGCGTGGGGGAGGAATAATAAAGTGGGGGGCAAATTTTTCATTAAAAATCAAAGGTTTTGAAATTTATCGAGCAGGTTTATGCTAAATGATATAACGAGGGTATTTGCGGAAATTCGTTAGGAGATGTGGAAAAGAAGGGGGATGAGGATTTCACATCCATCAGCGCGCTGTAATTCGCATAGAAAATAAAAGGGGGGCGCCGCTTCGCGGCGCCCCCCATCTACAAATCACTTCAAAATTATCACTTTCTTCGTCTTCTTAAACTTCTCGGTTTTTATCTGCAGGAAATAGACTCCACCCGGCAAATTATTCACATTCCAGCTTGCAATATGCTGGCCGGCGCTGAACCTACCACTCAAAATTCTCGAAACTGCTCTACCCGTCACATCGTATGCGATCACGTTAACCTTAGACGCCTCAGGCAGAACAAACCTGATCCTTCCGTTTTTCGTAATCGGGTTAGGAGAGACATTAAAGGCAAACTTAACCGGTTTCAATCCAGACTCACCTACTCCAACGGATGGCGAGACTGTGGTAAACTTAATAGCCTTTCCTCCATAAATACCAGTTGAAAGCCTATCAACATCGCCATCGTAGTACATCTGTATGCCGATTGTCTCTGTGCCATTCTCAATTCCAGTCGTGAAATCGTCCTGGGCCGGATCTACATTGTACTGGAAGACTATCTCCCCATCTCCTGTTGGAGTCGGATAGTACTGAGGATCGTACAAAATGATTTCAAAGGTCTCAATGTCTCCTGTAGCAGCGTAATGGGGGACCTGGTACCATTCGACGATAAATCTGTGGTTCGTAGCATCGTTATAATATGCAACTTGA
>JALXCE010000122.1 GCA_026991055.1 Caldifarciminota bacterium
AGACGTTTCCTTCTGAAATAGTTTGACAGTGTGTCCCCTTCCTCAATAAGAAATGCATTGAAACCCAAATTGTCTCTCTTTACATTTGCCTTTATCCCCGCATCTATGTCCGTCAGGGTCCTCGTGTAAAGCACCATAAAGGGCAGATTCCATAGCTCAAAACCATGCATGAAAAAGGGACGCTTTTCCGGATAGTATAGCATCTGTAATTTGTCGAGATTAAATCGTTCCACATCGCTTTCCATTGTTGCGTAGTCCGGATTTACTGTTATCGCAAGCTCTCCGGTCTGATCCTTTAAAGTTATGTCCTCCCCTTCTTTAAAGAAAACCCCTCCACTGTCACGGTAAACAGCCACATAGGGCTCAATAAATAGCTTTGCCTTTTCCTTTCCTTTCTCAACCGGGAAAACTACCCTATGAGTAAAAGTGAGATCATAGAAGTTTGAGCCCACAATGGGCACATAAGTTCCTGCTTCATACCTGCCTACGCCTCTAAGCTTTGCGCTCCTGACGAGGTTGATGTACAGGATGAGACTGTCTTTGTATTCAAGGTTTAGTCGGTCAAGGGGGATTCTGATATTAGCAATCCACAAAGAATCATCAAACCTCTCTGTACTCACATTCCAGACATAATCCCAGGCTTTTCTTTTTGCACCCTTATGGACAATTACTCCGTCGCTTATTATACCATTTGCATTTATCAGGAAGAAATAACCCGTATTCCTGTCCTGCGTGATTACAATACCGAAGAAATCTTCACCGGGCTTTATTTCATCCCTATCCAGGGATTCCGTGTAAATTCCATACTTAGAGTGGCATTTTGCATGAATCACGAGCGTGTCATTAACCAGTTCTACAGTCGCAAATGTCCGGTTTTCCATCATTTCCCCACTATTAGGAAGGAAACGGTGGAAATTGGTAAAGCTTAGCGCAATAATCAACAACACAAACATATCAACCTCCTGCACTCTGGTATCTTTTCATGAACACCCTGTAGGCCATGTTTGCCAGCAAGAAAAAGAACACTCCGGTGAGAAGGGAAATCGAGATGACCATATAAGTGTGGTCCTTGAAAAAGGAGACAGGGCCGTTGGCAACAACTCCCACCGGTATCAAAAACAGAAACACCCACTTCCATACACCATGATAAATCACATACGGGAAATTTGAATATGAAAATAATTCCATCTCAACAGCCTGAATGGCCGAAATTCTCGTAAATACCATGACGAGACTTGACACAAGATAGCCAAAAGAAAACCTTGTAAAAAGAGCTATCAAAACGAATGTCACGTAAATTCCGACATCCCATAAAGATTTAAAGGGTGCAAACTTATAGAGCAAAAAAATCGGAAATACCAGACTTAAAAACTTTTTGACGTCCACGGCATACAAAATCATATATAGTTTCCTGTATTGCGGAAGAATGAGGAAGTAGTCAAGCGTCCCTTCCACAACCCAATCATTCGTATATGCAAGGCCTCCAAAAAACAGTGCATAGTACAATGTTTCCACAATCTGTGAAGTGGCGAGCAAAAACAGAATATCTCCAAAACTCCAGCCCTCTATTTTTAGAACGTGCAGGTATATTATCCTGAAGAAGAGTACCTGCACCAGGAATATCAAAAGGTCGTATAGAACAAGCAAGAGGGTATCTTTCAAATACACTTTGCTTTTGATAAGATTTGCCCTGAATAGCTCTTTTATAACGCTAACCACCATAAGCCATGTACCTCTTAATTCCCAATTTAGAAAGTTTTGAGTTTACAAAGTAAAGAGCCACAATGTAAGTCAGAAAAAGTGTTGTATGGAACATTGTTAAATTCTGCTTTCCGAGATAGATAGATATGGGAAAATCAATCAGGTATGGGAAAGGGGTCAGATAAATCAACTTTCTAAGCAGTTCCGGGAAAATCATAACAGGGAGAATTCCACCGGAAAGGAATCTCGATATAAACCAGCTCCACCATG
>JALXCE010000123.1 GCA_026991055.1 Caldifarciminota bacterium
ACGGTGTTCAGTGGCCTGCGCCTACGCAGGAAATTGCGCTCAAAGGTGGTACACCAAAGAAATTTGTCCGTGGAATTGACCCCATTGCCACAAGGCTGGCAAAGGGCAACGAGAAATATGTGTTCTACGGAGCCGCTCACAAGGACCACAAGCTCTGGATATGGCTCAGACCTTACAAAGGCGCCGCTGAAGAGCCTGATGCGGAGTATCCCTTCTATCTATCCACCGGTCGTGTTATTGACCAGTGGCACACATCCAGCATGACCGGGCGTATCCCCGAACTCAGGCAATCCGCTCCATATGCCTATGTGGAAATCAATCCAAGAGACGCAATGAAGCTGGGAATTAAACCCAACGATATTGTGGAAGTTGAGACAAGGCGCGGAAAAGTCCATCTACCTGCAAAAGTTGTCGAAGGCCCTATGGAGGGAATGATATTTGTTTACTGGTATGACATGGATGAAGATAGAATGATCAACAGGGTAACGAAAGACGCTTTTGACCCTGGTTCCAAGCAGCCTGAGTTCAAGATATGTGCAGCGAGGATCAGAAAGGTTTCAGGTCCCAAACCGCTCAAGCCTTTCATTGTTAAGATGAAAAAGACTCGAAAGGGCTGGGTACATGTGGACAAATTCAACATAAAGGAATTTCAGAAGAAGTGAGATTTAGAGGGAGGGGGGGCGGAGGCGCGAAGCGCCTCCGCCCCTAAAAAACGAGGTATCCTATGCCAATTGGTGGCTTTGTAGTTCATACAAAACCTGAGAATACTGAGAAAGTCATTGAATATCTAAAAAAATTCAATGAAATTGAGGTTTACAGCCACGACGAGAAGGGCAACATCGTGGTCGTAATTGAGACAGAACTCTCAGACCAAATGGATGCACTGGTGGATAAAATCAGGCGCGAAAATGAGAATATACTCGCTGTGAGTGTTGCGTATCTTCACTACGAAGATGAGGTGGAAAAAATTGAAAGAGGAGAATACGTCCCCGAAAGATTCAGACAAAAAAAGCGGAGAAATTAGTAGAAGAGAGTTTCTTAGAGCATTTCTCGGAATTTCCCTCGCCCTACCGGGCATAGCAATTTCCAAGAACAAATTCTTTGAATCCCCGGTAGGTACCAATAAGTTAAGACCCCCGGGGGCTGTTCCAGAGGACATTTTTGCTGGGAAATGTGTCAGATGTGGCAGGTGTGCCGAGGTCTGTCCCTACCACTGCATCGAGATGCTTGATATCAGACATGGTCTTTACGCCGGGACACCCATTATTTACGTGGATAAAATCCCCTGCTACCTCTGTATGGAATGCACAAAAGTATGCCCTACTGGTACCCTGAGGCTGATTCCGCAGGAAGAAACGAGGATGGGACTTGCCGTAGTGGATAAACACAGGTGTGTCACCTGGAAAGGCGAGGCTATATGCAGAAGTTGCTACAACGCGTGCCCGTTTAAAGACAAAGCTATCAAACTCGATCGGTTGAGGCCTGTTGTTAACAAGGACTATTGCGCTGGATGTGGACTCTGCACCGCTGCGTGCCCTACCACACCAAAGGCTATTAACATCGAGCCCATCTATAGTTTCAAGGTCTCAAAAATGTAAATCATGGAAAAACGCATTCGAGTTAAAAGGAAAACTTATATAGACAAATGGCGTTTTGCGTTTCAAATTGGTGCATTCTTAATCATCCTCATCAATCCTTTCCTGAATTACTATTTTCATATCAAAGTAGTTCAGGGCTGGTATCAGTCAATAGCATTTGGCCATCTCTGGTTTGTTTCGCCTCTTGAGGGTCTCGAGGCCCTGCTCATAACGAAAATCATCTACATGCCCTGGATAATAGGAATGTTACTTCCCATGACCGTGGCTTTCTTTCTTGGCCGTGTATTCTGCAGCTGGATATGCCCAATCAATTTCTTTTATGAGATAATGGACCGCATACACAAGAAGATTTCAAAGCGCAGTTATTACAA
>JALXCE010000124.1 GCA_026991055.1 Caldifarciminota bacterium
CCCCACTTCAACTCCCCTGTAAATGGGTCAAGGGGCATAAAAGGTTGTATCCTGCCAGGGAGTAAATCCTATCAATGTCCCAACAAACAAAATAGAATCTCCCTCACTCAAAGCCGATGTCATCGCATTCGCCGTCACATACCTCTCCCAGATAATCTCACCAGTCTCTATATCCCTCGCAGTAATAATGTTCCACTGTCTAACAGATTTGGGAATAAACAACATCTCATGCCCCGCCGCTCCTGATACTTCGGTGATCCAACTTCCAGGATGTCCCCAATCCCTAAGTATCCACTTCAACTCCAGCGGTGGATACAAATGGAATGGATAATACCCCGTATGCCCCGGATCATATCCTAACATCCTCCACGCATAAGGGTCAGGTCCGTTATTCACCTTCACAAGAGCACCATTTACCTCATGCTCAAACTTCGGCATTTGATAGCCTAAATTCCTGACTTCTATCGATTTCTCCGGGATGTAACTCCTCTCTACACTCCCATCTGCCTTCCTCGCAACTAACTCAAGGTCGCCTCCCTCCCATTTGTCCTTTGAAACCCACGGAAATGTATCAACTATGGATACTATAGGTTCTGGATACCTGTGCCTGGCCACCATGTATGTCCCACCTTTGTAATGGAAAAGGATATCCACGTAGATGACACCCTCGTCTTTGGCAGGCTCACTGATGGAATATTCCACATACATCATGTGTCCACTCTTATCCAACGTGGCATTCGCCTTTATAAATCCCGCTAACAAAAGCAAAAATAATCCCGTCATTTAATATCTCCCTACCCTGTGACAATGGGGACATACAGGAAGTGTTGACCTTAAAGGGACCTTTAACTTAAGCACTACCTTAAACATTTCACTTACCCCTCCTGATCACCATCTTCCCAGGGCAATTCTTCAACATCATTTTCCCAACTCCTTTATCGATTAAAGAACATTCTAATTTAAAGGATAAAGTCCAAAATCTGTCAAGTGTGATTCCAATTTAAATGACAAATTCTGCTTCTTAAATCTTGAAATTCTGCCCGAATAATTACATGAACAGCTAATTTTTCCCAAATAGTAACATATCAATCCCTGTCCCTCATTTTCTCTCACCCTCCCTTGTTTTTTCCACCATAACTTTCTCTAATACACTTTCAGCATGTTTCCTGACCCACTCTTCTGAGCTATATATCTTAACATATGTAAGTATTTTTATGGACTTCTCCGTTACTATTTTACCCAAAAGGTTTATAGCTTCAAATTGCAAATTATCCCTAAATCTCTTTTTCTCCCTTTCTATTTCCCTTTCGTTCATATTCTCAAGCCCCATGTAACCAGCCCAATCAGCTGTCCATTGTTTTTTACCTTTTCCTTCGGCCAGTTTTTCCAGGACTTTGAGGGAATATATGGTGTCCCCCAGTGCAACAAGTGCATCCGCTACTTTCTCTTGTACGTCGGTGACGGTGTCATTCAGAGCTTCAATGAGTGCAGGAAATGCACTTTTATCATGGTTGTATTTTTCAATCCATTTAATCGCTTGAGCTGCTTCTGCCCTGTTAATTCCCCGAGGATTATATTTGAGCACCTTAATCAGCAAAGGAATCGCTCTTAAATCACGAGCGTCTTGAAAAGTTCGAAATACAAATTCCAGTGATCGTTCACATTTATAGTTCTTTTCTAACCATTTTCTCTATTTTAATAAATCTACTTTGTAAACCTCTCTATTCCACTCCACCTTCTGACGTTCATACTCCCTTATCTGTTCTGGTGTCCATGGACCCGGTCCAAAATCTTTTAGCCTTACTTTCTTTGGCGGAGCCACCTTTTTGTAAATTTGAGCAGTATAGTCCCATACTCTCCCTAAAGGCATTTCCTTTAGTAACTCCCACAAAAATCCAGCTATTTCTTTACCCTTGATCTCGTATAACAATCTTATTGCATTCATCTGTACATTGTCCCTTGC
>JALXCE010000125.1 GCA_026991055.1 Caldifarciminota bacterium
TTTCCCTTTCTCCATACATCACCAGACTCTGTCAAAGCGTACATGTATGTTCCATCATTCGCAAGAGAAACAAATCCATTGCCTCCTATGGAGTTTGTGAGGGTTAATGATTCAACTTCTGAGCCTTTATAAACGTCTCCTGATTCTGTTAGAACATAAAAATTGCTATTGGCGTAAATGATGTCAACAGCATCACTCACAGATATGGAAGAAATTGCCTGCCAGTTTTCACCAGCATTTTGAGTCCGAAGAATTATACCACTTCGTGTGAGCATGTATCCCTGTGTCTGACTCACAAATGTTGATGCAACCATGTCATAATAGCCTGTATTGGAAATGAGAGAAAACGACTGGCCATCCTGAGTCCTAAAAACATCTCCCATGTTGGTAAACATGTACAAGTAGGCATTGGCACCCGCGAAAATTCCGGAGACCAGAAAGAGAAAAATAGTCTGCAGGGTTGCACTTTTGGCGACTCTCCGAATTCCCGCTTTATAGAGGTGTTTCATGAGACACCGTCCCGGCGTTTATTTAAGCACCTGAAAACGTGCAACCTTTTTATATGTGTCACCGACATTGAGAACAATGAAGTAAGTTCCATTTGATAGGTTTTCAGAGGAAATATCCCGTGAATAGACTCCAGGTTCCATTGAACCATTGAATATCACAAGTTTTGTTCTACCTGAGGCATCAACGAGACTCAATTTTACGTGTTCCTCAGACTGCATGGGGTTGAGAGGCGGAACATAAAAGTATGTACGGGTTCTGCTTCTCACAACATTTGGGATGACATTAACCGGTTTTTCCAGCCCTGAGAAAGGAATTTCACCTACTCTATATTCTTCACCGAGCCCGTTTACAGCGCCAAGGGCATATGCACGGGTTCCGGGTGAAGCATTATCCACAAAGCTTGTTTCATGGATAGGAGATTGTGTAAGGAGTGTCTCCGTGCCGTCAGTATTTATGCGGTAAATCCTGTATCCGGCAAGGTCATCTGGCCCTGGATCAGTGTTCCAGTCAAGATGAACATTCCCATCATTGCCAATACTGGCATTAAATGTGAGAAGTGTAACTACAGACCTGATGGTAAAGAATGTGTCAGAAACGTCGTAATAGGTACTATATCCTGGCTGATATCCGGGATACACCACACCAATGCGTGCATATCTTGTGGGGACATGGGGAACGAGAAAAGTATAAGAGTTTCCTCTCACACTCGAGGCAAGCTCTTCCCATGTCCTTCCACCATCAAGCGATAAGTAAATATCGGCCTGTGAATTCCCTCTCCATCTTATGGTTCTGTTTGCTCCCACATTCCATGTCTCACCTCCACTGGGTATTATAAGCTCATAGAGAAATCTGTATGCCCTGCAATATCCGGATCTAATCCCATTTGCGTGTCCGTATGGAGTTCCCACTATAAAATCTGCGTATCCATCAAGGTCAAAGTCGCCTCCACCACCAACCGATGTTCCAAATCTATCTGTTGCAGTTGAACCAGTTATTCTGATTGTATCAAGTGTATTCCCAAAAATCACCAATGCAGAGCCTGCAGAATCTGCAACACCATTTCTATCAAAAGGGGCCCCAGCAATTACATCATCGTAACCGTCACCATTTATGTCCCCTGCGTATGATACTGATGTGCCCAATTTCATATACTCGTTTGTTCCACGAATCCCAACATCTGAAACACTGTCCATAGCTGAATCTCCATAAAAGATGTACACCTTCCCAACATCCGTGTGTAGAATGTCAACTCCGGGAGCACCTACAACAACATCATCGTATCCATCGTTGTTAAAATCACCAGCTGAAGCAACAGAGATACCAAAATTGTTGTATGCATATTCTCCGGTCAAACGTAAATCGTAAATATTATCCATGCCTGAGGAATCACCGTAGTAAATATAAACGGCTCCAGCATCAGAAAATGGACCTTTGTCATAGCCGTAGGCTCCAACCAGAACATCACTGACTCCATCGCCATTTACATCCCCTGCTGAGGCCACTGCACAGCCAAAATAGTCATAAGAATATTCACCGGTCATTCTCACATCGTAGATACTATCCATGGGGGATCCACCATAAAATATGTAAGCAGCTCCCTTTGAGCTGCCATACCCTATTGCTCCTACAACTACATCACCATATCCATCGCCATTTACATCTCCAGCTGAGGCTACTGAGTAACCCAACTCATCTCCGCTGGACTCACCCACAATTTTAACATCATAGAGGCTGTCCATTGAGGCCCCGCCATAGTAAATATAGGCAGCCCCAGCGCATAAATTATAAGAGGTGTTATCATAGTAACTTGCCCCAACTATTACATCTGCGTAGCCATCATCGTTAACGTCACCGGCTGATGCTACGGAGATCCCAAAGTTAGAGTGCCTTTCCTCGCCGTATAAAATAACATCATAGACCGTATCCATGTCAGGTCCCCCAAAATATATATATGCAGCCCCTACATAAAAGTTATTCCCCATATCTCCAACGATAATGTCATCATATCCATCGCCATTAACATCACCTGCAACAGCTACAGAGTACCCAAACTCCTCACCATTACCACCTTCGTGGACAGACATCCAATTTTGATAGCCAATGGCTTTTAGATTGCTGAAAAGTAGAATACCAGCAATCACTGCATATTTCATGACTCTTTCATACATTTCATCTCCTCCTTTTATTTTTGACTTTTTATGCATACTGAACTACCCCTTTCCCTCCTACGATGGAGAAATAAAATGGTCCAAATGCCCGATATGCATTTACTTCTGGAAAGCTTTTTGCCACTACTCATATTTTGTGTCTGATTGGAAGAAAGGCCGGAGAGAAAGAAGTCAAAATTACTTCTAAAGATAGCGGCAGGCTTTCTGAGAGATGAATCAATTTTGACCTGCCGATACCCCATCCACTTTGCCGGCCATTCTCGATTCCACATCTCACTCAAGTTTAGTTCCGGCAAATCGTACGCAGGAATGTAACATGTGGAGCAAACAAGATGGTTTCCGTATGAATAGATTTTTCCTATCACACCATTAGCGGCAGTACACTTTGAATTTTCACAATTATGTCCCCTCAAAGTTCATATCTCCTGTTGTAAAGAAAGGCAAGAGCCCACACCTTAACACAAAACCCATTCATGTACCTACCTCCTTGTTGGGATTTATTGTCGATTGTAGGCTTCCTTCCAATATGCTTTCTCCTTTTTACGGGGGGATAATTTCATTCACGGTGTGAAGAAATTGTCCCACTTCCTTAGACTCGAATTTTACAAATTTTGTTCCCGTGAATCAATCAAAATTGAAATTCGTCATATCTCGACATATGTAACAAGAATTTAAATTAGGTAATGGCTTGAAAAACAATAAAGGTAAGATATAGTTAAATTACAGGAACGTAGTAGCCCACCAACATAAGATGTTGGAAGTTTCTTCAAGAGTCTAAAACTAAATTAAATGTGCGATTTCGGGCAAGATGCTCCATCTTTTCACACAAATTTAAAAAGAAATTTAATTCCGAGGACAAAGAAGATAGTTCCTAAAACCCACTTCACATGTCCCGGTTTAAGATACCTGTGGGTTACATAAGCCCCAAGGTAGCCAGCAAATGCCGCAGGAATAGCAGCTGAGACCGTTAAAAACCAGTCAACGTTTCCCAGTCTCCAGTAGGCGAGGAATCCAGTGAAAGAGGAGAAAAGAACAGCAAAAGGTGTAACTGAAGAGACTCTCTTTGGGCTGTACCCTGCAATAATGAGCATTGGGGATATTACGCCTCCGCCACCAACACCAAGGAAGCCTGAGACAAATCCTGAGATAGATCCAACAATAATAGGGTAGATTATGGAAGTTTTTTCATCTGCAATCTCCTTCTGTGGAGTATAAACCATAATACCTGCAAAAAATAGAAACAGTGTAAACGCTATTCCAACAACTTTCTGGGAAATCATACTGGAAATTAAAGCCCCCAGGGGTGATGTTACAATAGACGCAATTACTATAGGAGCTGCAAGACGGAAATCAACCAGGCCCTCTTTAATATTATGATAAGCTGCAGATGACATTGAGATGAAATTTGTAAACAATCCCGCAGACCTTGCTGCGGGAAAGGGAACTCCCAGGAATATAAGTACTGGTATGAGAACTACCGCCGCACCAACTCCTCCCAAAGCAAATATAAATGACGCAAGAAACGTTACCGTGCTTATTTCTAAAATATTCATACCTTGCCTTTCTCTTTATTGTTATTACAAACAGGCCTGTAAGAATACTATGAGTTTCACAACCATGTCAATTTAGTTAGAGCTCGTTCAAAAATTCCCCCTTCCCATCCTTCTCCCCCCACGCACAAAGTGCGTGGGGGGAGAAGGAATAAGGTGGGGGGCAAATTTTTCAACAAAAATTAATGGATTCGAGATTTTTCGAACAGGCTCATTTAGTTAATCGGGGATGAAATTCAAACAGTATTTGTCCGAGAACACCATCTTTACATCTCAGGATGAAAAGAGAAAGAATTTTCAGAAGATGAATTTCATTACTTTTGACTTTAATATTTTCACAATGCAAAAAGTTGAAGAAGCCTACAAACAACTTGTTGAGAAAAACAACCCTTCCGGGGCCATTGAGACCTTAAAAAGCCTGGATAAAGAAGTCGTTTTAAAAGACCCACTGGCGCTTATGGTTCTCGCCCACGCCCATAGGCTCATCGGCCACCTTGATGAAGCCGAATTTTACGCCCATAAACTTATGGAATTTGATGAATGGATATCCCATGGACTCTGGGCTATCGGTTTTATCTCGACAAGAAGAGGGTATTTCGATGAGGCCCTTGAAAAGCTGGAAAAGGCAAAGGAGGGTTTGAAAGATACACGATATTTCCCCTCTGTACTCCTCGATATTAGTGGAATATACTGGTTCAAAGGAGAGCTTGAAAAGGCAAGGTCCATCCTTACGGAGGCCCTCGACGCAGCAAAGGAACGAGGAAATTTTGCACTTGTTTCTGCAATTTTGGGCAACCTTTCTGTGATAACATGGTCATTGGGGGAGTTTCAAAACTCGCTTGAATACGCACAAAAATCCCTTTCACTGGCCCGCCGATATGGATGGAAAAACTCCCTGTGCCACATGCTTGCCAATCTTGTGATTAATCATGGGGACCTGGGTGATCTAAAAAGCAGTAAAGAATACTTCGACGAGGCTATAAAGGAACAGTGTGGCAGGATTCCAGATGTGAACGTTCACCTTCACATTGCTCTCGCATTTGCCGAATTGGTAGGTGGAAATGCAAAAGAGGCATTAAACATTCTAACCGAAATTAAAGATGAGATCGCGAGTCTTGAAAATCGCGAGCTTGCCGCCAATTACTATGTAGCTCTGGCTGAAACTTACTATAAACTCAGAAACTACAAGAAGGCACTCGAAACTGTTGAGAAAGCCCTTAGTACCTGGAAAGTTGAAACTTCATCTGTAAATGTAGCCGCGGCATTATTCAAAAAGCTTATCGTTGCGAGACTTAATAAAGACGTAACCCTTGCTGAATCTGACATGCAGGCCTATTTGGGATGGAGTAGATTTCTTCCAATATTGATTGGACTTTCATACAGGGCAGGCCATAAAGAAAGGGCATCACAACTCTGTAACAAAATGGTGAAGGAAGAGGGTAAGGTGATCGGAGATATCATGGTTCACTGGGATGAGATGCAACCAGTGGTCAGCGATTGCATTGAGAAATTCAGGGACGACCCGGAGTTTTTGAAATTTATGCTACGAACAAGGCGGCAGGAGGTATATCGCACAATTTCGAAATTCGTTGAGCCAAAGAGATATATGAGCATCCTGAAATATGAGGAATTCCCACCTGAGGTTTTTACCTACATATCATCTAAAATCACACCTGAGCTTAAAAATGACTACTTTGAGCTCAGAACAATTTATACGCAGTCATCGCCCTTAAAAATCTATACCTTCGGGAGATTTGAGCTCTGGATCGGAAATTTTAAGATACCCGAGGAATCATGGGAAAGACCCATGGCCCTTGAAGTTTTAAAATTCTTTATCACGAACAGGAACAAATGGCTCAAAAGAGATTACATCATGGAAAGTCTCTGGCCGGGTGAGCCGCCTGATTCTTCGGCCTCGCGATTAAGGGTTTATCTGAATTACATACGAAAGATATTGGAGCCGTGGAAGTTGAAGAATGAGAAGTCAGATTTCATCCGGTGGAAAGGAGGCTCTTACGGCTTTTTCCCGGGAGAGAGCGGGTATGTGGATGTGGATCGATTTGAAAAACTAATCCAAAGTGGGCTTGCCAATTCTGGACCCCGAGAAAGGACTATGGATGAGCTTGGAAAGGCGCTCGAACTCTACCGGGGCCCGTATCTGGAGGAAGAAAAGTACCAATCCTGGGCAGAGATAGAAAGAATCAGATTGAGAAGACTTTTTATTGCTGGAGTGAGAAAATATGCTGAGTTATTGATAGAAAGCGGTCAGGTTGAGCTCGCAGATTTTTATCTATATAAGGCGTTCTTTGAGGACCCAACTGATGATGAGCTGGTGATCATGTATCTGAAACTGCTGAAATCCCTCAATAGGGTCGGTGAAGCATTAAAAATCTATGATATCTATCGGGAAAGACTGATGAGCCTTTATGAACTCACCCCTTCAGGAGAAATTGAACACCTCTATCAGGAACTCAAGGGTATGAGGGGATGAAAGCCCTCACCCCAACCCTCTCCCGCTTGCGGGAGAGGGAGATCATCAGATTTTTGATGTGAATTTTTCCAGTTGAAGCCCTCATTGATCCTCCCCACAAGTATTTATGCT
>JALXCE010000126.1 GCA_026991055.1 Caldifarciminota bacterium
AATTTCTTCACCATTCTCCCCTAACCCCTCCTTCCTCAAGGAAGGAGGGGGATTTGAGTAAAAATTTCACCATTGCTGGCTTAAGCAAAAACTCCCTCCCTTCCCTCCGGGAAGGGAGGGCTGGGGTAGAATGGGCAAGGATTTACATCTTGAATTTTTTGAATATTTAAGCTGAAGGCCCCCTCCCACGCCCTCCCCCGCGCGAAACGCGGGGGAGGGGATTATTTTGAGATTGCGAGTAGAGGATATTGGTGAGGGGTTACATATTAAATTTTATAAATTCCCAATTAAAAGGAGCTATCCTGTGCTTTTGTTACTAAACACAAGTACCCATCAAATACTTATCTCCTCCAATTCGAGTAATTTTCTTTTGACTCTGGTTCTGAGGGGATAAAAGCCCATAAGACTGCCTTTATTAGTCAGAAGTCTGTGACACGGAATCAGGACCTGAAAGGGATTTCTCATTAAAGTTACAAGCACCTCAGTAAATCGGACGCCACTAAGCCTTGCAATTTCTGAATAAGTTGCCACTTTTCCCCGGGGAATCTCAATAATACGTTCATAAACCTTCCTGTTGGTGTACCCAATGTCCGGGAGGTTAAATTTCTCGCCTTCAATAACCACTCCCCTCAGCCTTTCTTCAAGCCATGTCTCAAGTGACTCCGATTCGATTATCCTGCCCTCAAGGGCGTGGTATTCCTTTATTTTTTCAAGATGTTTTCTGGATTTATCTTTATCGAAATGCCAGCCATAGGCAACTACTACGTTATTCTGGACGAGAAATAATACATCAACCTCAAAACCAAAGAGATTCATTTCCCTGATACAGCGAGGCCCAATTAGTTCTTTTTAGGCTTTAGCTGTGGGCTTCGAGCCAGGAGTGTCCCGAGCCAATATCTACGACTATTGGCACATCCAACTTTATCGCATTCTCCATCTTTTCCTTTAAAACCTCACGTGCACGCTCAAAATCCTTTTCATTTACCTCCACAAGGAGCTCATCGTGCACCTGAATGATGAGATGAGCATCCAGTCCCTCCTCCTCAAACGCCCTATTCACATCTATCATCGCTTTTTTAATCAAATCAGCAGCAGAGCCCTGAATAGGCGCATTGATGGCAATTCTTTCAAAAAATTCCCTCACCTGGCGATTGGGATTGTTTATGTTGTAAACGTATCTCCTGCGGCCCATTATGGTCGTGACATATCCCTCTTTCCTCGCTTCTTCGAGGGTCCTATCAATCCACTCCTTTACTCGTGGGTATGAAAGGAAATAGTTCAAAATTATCCCGGCAGCCTCTTCATTTGAAATTCCGAGCTCCTTCGCGAGTCCAAATGGACTCATTCCATAAGCTATGCCAAAATTAACAACCTTTGCCCGTCTCCTGTCATTTTCATCCACATCCTCAGGGGCCTTGCCTGTGATAAACGAAGCGGTTTTCCTGTGGATATCCTCACCTTCTAAAAATGCTTTCTTTAGATTCTCGTCACCCGTGATGTGCGCAAGGATTCGGAGCTCAATCTGTGAGTAATCAGCGGAAATGAGAACGTATCCCTCGGGTGCTACAAATGCATCCCTCACCATCCTGCCAATTTCACCGCGGATGGGGATATTTTGAATATTAGGGTTTGTGCATGAAATTCTACCCGTGGCGGTTCCCGTCTGATTGTACGTGGGATGGATTCGGCCGGTTTTCGGGTCCTGCAACTCGAGCAATGAAAGCACATAGGTGGAGCGAACCTTGTAGAGTTCCCTGAATTCAAGAATGGTCTTCGGTAGCTCATGGATGGCAGCGAGCTTGCTCAAAACCTCTGCATCGGTGGAGTATCCTGACTTTGTCTTTTTTATGGGAGGAAGTTTTAGACGCTCAAAGAGCACGTGGGACAGTTGCTTTGGTGAATTTATATTGAATTTGGTTCCCGCGAGCTCGTAGATTTTTTGCTCCAGCTTGATCAACTGCTTCTGAATTTCAATATCCAACTTCTTAAGCCTCTGTCTATCAAGCAAAATGCCCCGATGCTCCATCTTTGCAAGGACATAGGCAAGTGGGAGCTCAATCTCACGATAAAGTTTTGCGAGCTCAAGTTTTTCAAGTTCTTCCTCAATAAGCTCCCGGGTCTGAAGGACAAGGGAGACTTCGTAGGCGGGCGCTTCAGGCTCATCCTGCTCAAAGGCAAGCCCAAGGTAATGCATTGCCAGGTAGGATGAATCGTACTTGGGTCTTTCGGGCTCCATCAGGTAATCTGCAAGCATCATGTCGAAATCGAATATCTCCGGCTTACTACCGAGCTCAAGCAGATGTTTATAAACATTTTTTGAATCAAACGTCCACTTTGGCGAATTTTTGATAACAGTTGGGAGCTTCTCTTTAGCGGTTTTAAATATCTTCTGCGGGTCATTACCCACAAAGAGTGCGTTTTTCCTTACACTCAATGCAACTCCATCCTCGATCTCGGGCTCTTCTACCTCGAGGATTTCGATTCCTTCAGGCCTTTTTGCCATCTCCTTCATCAGGCTGGTAAACTCAAGTCGTCTGAAAATGGCAAAGAGTTTGCCTCTATCCGGTGGCCTCAGCCTGAGTTTTTCGAGGTCAAGCTCCACAGGGGAATCGATATCGAGCTTTGCAAGCTCCCTTGCCATGAAAACCTGATCTTTGAATCTTTTCAAATTCTCACGCACATTTTTCCGCTTCACTTTGTCAATATTTTCGTAAAGATTCTCCAGGGAGCCAAATTCATTAATCAAATTGATCGCGGTCTTTTCACCTATTCCCGGCACTCCCGGGATGTTATCAATCTGGTCACCCATCAAAGCAAGGAGGTCCGGTATCCTTTCAGGCGGGATTCCAAATTTTTCTTTGACTTTTTCTGGCGTATAAAGAATATCCTCTTTGGGCCTCGTGTCCAGAATATGAATCTTATCGTTTACAATCTGGAGCAGGTCCTTATCGCTTGTTACGATAACAACTTCGAGCCCCTTCTCTGCGGCCTTTTTTGCAAGGGTCACAAGAATGTCGTCTGCCTCGAAGCCGGGAATTTCGTAGATTGTGATGCCGAAACCCTCACCAATTTCTTTAATCCACTGGAGGTTCATAGAGAGCTCAGTTGGCATGGGAGGTCGCTGAGCCTTGTACTCCTTAAATCTCTCGTGCCTGAAGGTTGGCCCCTTGGCATCAAAGACAAGTGCAACATAATCGGGCTTAACAGTTTTTAAGAGTTTTAGAAGCGAATTTGTGAAGGCAAAGGCAGCGCTTGTGTTTTCACCCTTGGAATTCCTCAGCGGATTTTTTGAGAATGCAAAAAATGCGCGATAGGCAAGGGATGTCCCATCAATCAGGAGAATTTTACTCATTGCCCTTCAACGACGACCTTTGAAAGGTCACCGTAGTGGTTGAAAATCTGACGCACAAATTTGAGTAACGCGAGCCGATTCTTTCGAACACTCTCGTTTTCAGTCATAACAAAAACGTTGTCGAAAAATTTATCAATGGGGTCTTTGAGAACGAGAAGGTAGTTCAAGGCCTCTCTAAACTCCTCCCGATTGAGGGCATCAATTACCTTTGGCTCAATATTTTTAGCGGTTTCAAAGAGAACCCGTTCCTCCTCTTTCTCAAAAAGCTCGGGATTGATTTCCGGCAGCTCACCTGCATTTTTCAAAATATTTGCCACCCTCTTCTGACCAATCACCACCTTTTCAAACACCTCTGGCTCTTTGAGAAGCAGGTCATTCAGCGCAACGGCCCTGTTTTTCAGATTAACAAGGTCCTTTATCCCTGATGCGATAACCGCATCAACGATGTCGTACCTCACCCCGAGTCTTTCCTCGAGGTAGTTCTCAAATCTTGTGAAAATAAAATCAAGAATCTTTTTCAGCAGGGTTTCATCATCGATACCATAAATCTCCATGGACTTTTTGATGGCATCCTCAAGGTCAATCTTTATTTCAAGGCCGAGGATAAGGTCAATCAATCCGTAGGAAAGTTTTCTGATCCCGAGGGGGTCCTGAGAGCCTTTAACTTCGTAACCGGTGGCAAAAATACCAACTATCGTATCAATCCTATCGGCAATCCCGACATAAGCAGACTCTTTTTGTGCTGGAAGCTGGTCACCTGAAAACCTTGGCAGATGGTGCTCAAAAATGACCTTCGCCACCCTTTCATCCTCACCAAGGGCAAGGGCATATTCCATCCCGATTTTACCTTCTAACTTTGTAAATTCTTTTCCGTCGCGGATCATCTCAGTGGTGAGATCGGTTTTGGAGAGCAGTGCACCTCGCTCGATAACGCTTTTATCCACACTATCATCATTCTCTGCCAGTTTCAGGGCAAGTTCCTTAATTCTCATCACCTTTTCATAGACCGAAATCACCTGCCCATCCATCTCGCGCCAGACGACCCCTTTTAGCTTCTCAACGCGGTCTTCAAGGGGGATTCTCAGGTCTTCTTCGTAATAAAATTTCGCATCCTCCAATCTTGCGCGGAGAACCCGCTCAAGACCCGGCCTGATAAAATCCTCGTATTCAGCAAGATTGTTGATAACTGCCACGAAATATGGGAGCAATTTTCCATCTTTGTTCACAACGGAGAAGTATCTCTGGTGCTGCTTCATGGCCGTAATGACCACATCATCAGGGAGCTCGAGGTATTTTTCTTCAAAACTTCCAAGCACAGCCTCGGGGAATTCCACAAGATTTGTAACCTCATCAATGAGCTCGTCATCAGATATTACCTCGCCGCCAATCTTTAAGGCTTCCTCTTTTATCTTCTCCACCACCATTTCCCTGCGTTTCTTCAAATCAGCGATGACAAAGTGCTTCTCCATCAGTTCTTCATAGCTAAGAGGGTCCTTAATTTCAACTTCGCCATGAGAAATCAATCTGTGCCCGCGAGTGATGTTTCCAGAGCGCACGCCAGCTATTTCAATTCCAATGACGTCCTGCCCAAAGAGAAAGACAATCCAGCGGATGGGCCTCGGGAATCGAAATGAATCCGCCCATCTCATGGTTTTCTTGAATTTGAGAGATGCAACAATCTCAGGAACCGCCTCTTTCAGCAACTCTGCCGTATCCACCCCACCCTCTTTGACAACGGCTGCCACGTATTCGCCTTTTTTGTTGGTAACAATTTTCAGGTCTTTAACATCCACTCCAGCCGATTTTGCGAAAGAAATAGCAGCCTTTGTGGGATTACCAGACGCATCGAATGCCACCCTCACAGGTGGTCCTATAATTTCTTTTTCCCATTCGGACTGCTTTTCGGCCACTTTCTCGGCTAAAATTGCGAGTCTCCTTGGAGTTGCGAATACCCGCAGCCCCTCAAATTCAATCCTGTTCTTCTTAAAAAAGTCCTCAAACTTAGCTTTGAGCTCGCGAGAGCCAATGGTAACATAGGAGGGTGGTAATTCCTCGACGCCCAATTCAAAAAGTAACGGTTTCATTTTTTCTCCCTCAAAAGTGGGAATCCTTTTTCTTCCCTAAGCTCAATGTAAAGGGACGCAGCCTTGCGGGCCATCTTTCTAACACGCTGAATATATGTTGCGCGCTCAGAAACGGAGAGGGCACCCCGTGCGTCTAAAATATTGAACGCATGCGACATTTTCAAAACAAAATCGTACCCCGGGTAAAGAAGTTTTTTATCAAGGAGTCTATTAGCCTCTTCCTCGTATTTACTAAAGAGCATCCGGTGAAACTCAACGTCTGCCTCCTCGTAGTTATAGACCGAAAATTGGTATTCAAAATCCTTATAAATCTCCCCCCATGTGATGCCATTAACCCACACAATATCAAAGATGGACTCGACACCCTGGACGTACATGGCTATTCTTTCGAGTCCGTAGGTAATTTCTGCTGAAATCACCTCAAGATCAATGCTTCCCACCTGCTGAAAATACGTAAACTGTGTTATCTCAAGCCCATCGAGCCAGACTTCCCAACCAAGTCCCCAGGCCCCCAGAGTCGGGGACTCCCAGTCATCTTCAACAAACCTGATATCATGCTTTTCAATCTCAATACCAAGTGCACGGAGAGAATTAAGGTAGAGCTCCTGAACATCAGCCGGAGGGGGTTTTAGAATGACCTGGAACTGATGGTACTGCTGAACGCGATTAGGGTTTTCTGCGTAACGTCCATCTTTAGGACGTCTTGAAGGCTCGACATAAGCGGTTCTCCAGGGCTCCGGGCCAAGGGACCTCAAGAATGTAGCGGGATTAAATGTACCGGCACCAACCTCTGAATTGTAAGGTTGGAGGATAACGCAGTTCTGTCTCGCCCAGTAGTCCTGTAGCTTAAGAATTATATCCTGGAACGTTAACATGATGGCACTAATTATACTTTTCCCGAATTTACAATGTCAACGACAGGGGGGCGAGTTCGAAAATTCCCCCCCTCCTATCCTCCCCCCACGCACAAAGTGCGTGGGGGGGAGGAATAAGGTGGGGGGCAAATTTTTCATTAAAAATCAAAGGTTTTGAGATTTTTCGAACAGACTCACGACAGGGGGAGCAATTACGGAAATGTTACCTCAGTATTTCATTATGCACGGAGTGTTTGATGAAATCATTGATTCAGGTCTTTTCACCCTCCCTTCCCCGGGGAAGGGAGGGCGGGGGTGGAATGGAGAAATTATGATCGGCAAAACTTTGGGTTCATTTATTTTTTTCCATTCTCCTCTGATCCCTCCTTCAAAGGGAAGTAGGGGGATATTGTCCTGTCCTGATATATGTTTACAGTACAACTCCCCACGTGGATGATTATAAAACTCTTAAAGGAGGTCACTTCTATGCCTGATAACAACAAAAATTACACCGAAGCCCTAAAACTCAAGGTTATT
>JALXCE010000127.1 GCA_026991055.1 Caldifarciminota bacterium
ACTACAATACACTCTACAATGCATCTTTCGAATTAGTTTCGGGCCTACCTGATACCCTTTACGGCACGTATTCAAGTCACGAGACCTTCAGGAATCTCCCACAGAACGCGCAGATTTTCACATTAAATCTTGAAGAAGGACGGCCAACACTCGTGCTATACAACTACGGTCTTGGCTGGATCATGATAACCGGTCAACCGCTGGAATATAACTATGACCGCTTACCCGAGCAGACCACTGGATTGCTTCTTTCGAGGATCGTGAACTTCATTCTCGGGAATCAGGGTGGTGGAACACTGAATCACATAGGCAAGGCAACAGGTTCGAGAACATCAGCGAGATAAATTTTTAGTGTGAGGCGGGGCGCCTTCGGCGCCCCGCCTCACCAACCTAAAAGCTATACTTCAACTGATAATAAATCATATCGTTATCGTTAAACTGGCCAAATATTCCCTGTGTTCCGGTAAACACATTTGCTCCTAACAGTATTTCAAATCCATCTGCTAAGTCGTAGCTAACTTTTGGTCTTAAAAGAGATGCATCGTTGTTGAAATCGTAATACATGAAGAAAGAAAGGTGCAGGGTCTCATGCCAGAAATCCTTTGAAGCAAGGAAAGTGGCCATGTTAGAATACTGGTCATTCTTTAAATAATCATCGTAGTCAAGAATTACCTGCTGGATAAACTGCCCACTTAAATGCCAGTTCCACAACGTGTAATCAAGACCCACTAAGTAGTGGAGATAATCTTTCTTGACAACAGACTCCGGAGCTTTCGGGTCCCTGGTGTTGAAGTACTTTCCATTGTAGTAGGCACCTTCCCCTCTAAGAACAACAGGTCCTATCGTGGTGCTAAAACTACCTCCTCCTATAGTTAATCTGTGGTACTCCGGATAAATGGTGAGACTATCAAGTCTTACATGCATGGTATCTATTGGTGTAACATGCTTTACAACGTGCATGGTGGGGTCATCATCCCATGCGTATCCTCCCATGATTTCAAAGTCAACAACACCCGTCAGAGCCGAGAATTTTCCAAAAAATTCGCTGTTCTCAATTTTATCCTCAACTTTCATTCGAGATGAATCAAATCTTACAGGTGCAGGAAAGGTCGGCATTGCTGGTCTCCAGATACTGTTGGGTGGTGGGAATTTATCCGGTGTAAAAGTGGGAATCCATACCATTTCAAACGTGTTGTTTCCTATGTAGTAATCTGCTTTCACACCTGTTATACCTATCCTGATCTCATCGAAATCCGGGAGGATAAACTCTGTTAAATCCTTTGGGGATACAATATCAGTGATGAACACTCCGTCGGCTTTTCCCCAGATTATTTGCTGTTTACCAATTCTGAAGTCCACTGATGGCAGATATATGTCGAGATACGCTTCCCTGAGACCAAGTTCAGGTTTTTTATTGGGATACTGATAGAGATAAGGATTTACTTTAAAAGCTATTTTGTCCTTGCTCTGCTGAATATTCAGGTTAAATGTATTCTGAATTATGGCATAATCGTTGTTCCCATGTAAAAGGACACCAATATAATTTCTCGCAAAACCGGTGAAAGTCAAACCTTCAGCAAAAACACCGGATGCAAGGATTAAAACTGCAAAAACAACTCTCTTTATCATCTTAAAACCTCCCTAAAGGTGTGCTCATTTTCACTTCTTCCCCCACGGAATCCGTGGGGGAAGAAGTGAGGTGGAAGAAGTTCCTTTCAGAAAAATCTTCACACTGCCTCTCAATGGAGACCTCTTTTCATCATTCTCTCTGTAAACATTCTCGCTGGAATTCCAGTATCTATCTTCACATCTTTTAATTCCATAATAGTCTTATGATGTTTCTGCACGTTGTCCATCGTAACCTTTGTAATAATCCAGTACCCTTTTATTTTTTCGTACTTATCTACAGTGAGTGTCTTTAAATATTCTCCATCCTCATCATAGAATTCTCTCT
>JALXCE010000128.1 GCA_026991055.1 Caldifarciminota bacterium
ATTCTTGCATTGATCAGGAATTTTGGAATTCCTTTCGTGGTCAAAATCAAATTAGGCCAGAGCTCTGTTTCTGTGATTATCAGTGCCTTAGGCTGAACAATTCTCACGAGATTCTCGATCTCGGATTTTTTATCATAAGGGAATCTGCTTACTTCGACACTTTCCTTCCAGAGGATCTTTGCACGCTCTTGCCCGGTTTTAGTGAACGTGGTTATAAAGAGAGAAATGTGGTGCTCGATGAAAAGATTCACAAGGTAGGCTATAGTGTTGATTTCTCCAACCGAGGAGGCATGAATCCATATGTCCCGGGGACTTGTGGGGTATTGAACATCAACTCGAGCAAAGAAATTTACTAAGTTTATGATGAGTTGGTAGATTTGCTCAATCACCGCGAGAACTTATCCTTTATTTTTCTCACAATTTTATCGAATTCAGCGAGACTCCTCTCTATATCTATGGTTTTGAACTCACCATCGTAGAGCAGTTTACCATTTACCACAACATGTGTTACATCAGTTCCCTTGGCAGCATAAACGATGTGTGAAATGGGATTGTAAACAGGAGTCCCATGCGGTGTATTTATCCTAACTGTAACGAGGTCCGCAAGATATCCCTCTCTTATGTCTCCCAGA
Organism: Caldifarciminota bacterium; assembly: GCA_026991055.1. GTDB lineage: Bacteria > Hydrothermota > Hydrothermia > B15-G9 > WFZT01 > WFZT01. The sequence goes on from JALXCE010000128.1 coordinate 633, forward strand.
TCGTGGTATCCGAGGGCACGAGCACCTCGAAGTGTCGCAGATTTCAGTACCTCTTCGGCGGGGCACGATGTTGGCTCCATGGTGTGCACTTTACAAACAAGGGCCATGAACTTCATTTCCTGAAACATATCAAGGGAGTTGTTTGAAGCATCACCATCGGTACCGAGGGCCAGAACGGCTTCTTTCTCGATGTACTTTGTGTGTGGCGCCACCCCCGAGGCAAGTTTCGCGTTACTCTGCGGGCATGAGGCGATTCCCACGTGTTTATCGGCAAATATCCCAATTTCTTCATCATCGAGCCACACAGAATGGGCAGCAACCACAAGCTCACTTAAAAAACCGATTGAATTCAAGTATCTCACGGGCGTGTCACCGTATTTCTCTTTTATCTCCTCAACTTCCTTTTGTGTCTCTGCCACATGTATTTGAATTGGAATATTGTGCTTTTCCGCCAGTTCCTTTGATTTTTCCAAGATTTCCGGTGTTGTGGTATAGGGGGCATGAGGACCGATAGATGGTTTTACAAGCTCGTGCCCGAGCCAGTCTTTGATGAATTCACGCACGTAGTCAAGTTGCTTTTTCCAGTTTGAAGCGGTAGGCGTGGGGAAGCTTATCACACCTTCTGCAAGCACTGCTCTCATCCCAATTTGAGAGATCACCTCTGCTGCGTCACGCTCAAAGAAATACATATCTGCGTAGGTGGTGGTGCCAGTGGAGAGCATTTCAGCGGCAGCAATTGGAATGGCGGTTCGGATGAATTTTTTGTCAACAAACTTGGCCTCCGCGGGCCAGATGTAATTCTGGAGCCAATCGAAAAGTGGGAGGTCATCGGCCAATCCTCTGAAAGCTATCATCGCCGCGTGCGTATGCGCATTCACAAGTCCGGGCATTACAACAAAATTGTCTCCACCGATTGACTCTTTGGCATCGTACTCAATCTCACCCTCCCTGAAAACACGTTCAATGCGATTTCCTTTTATGCCAACGACTCCATTCTCAATAACTCCGTGGAAAAATGAAACCACAAATTTCCCCTTTATTGCAAGATCAAATTCGTTCATTTTAATCACCTCTCAAAAAGCATAATCTTCCCATGTCATAATGTACCAGAGATTATCTTCAGGCCTTCTCCTTAAAATGAATCTTGCTCTTCCCTCTATCGAGCTTATTCCAGGAGGAGAAGGTATCAGGTTTAGATTGTAATTATAAATGAAGACCCACTTATTATCACCAAGTGGAACCCCTCTACCGCCGGTGAGTTCAAGGTTTATTTCATCCACATTGTTGAATATATTTCTTGCAGAAATGATTTCCTGCTCAAG